>NZ_CBRA020000064.1:0-78036 GCF_000469945.2 Paenibacillus sp. P22
CGCAGCGTAAGGTGCAAGCGGAAAAACCGGCATTCTGCCAAGATCTTTTTTCGGCGCGGAGGATTCATTGAAACTCGACATCGGTAACAAATGGGCTGCCTGCTGAACGGCAGCGCCTCATCCCTCGAGAGGCTTCCGGCCAGCCTGCTTGCAGCGAACAGCACCGATCCGCCCGATACGCACAGGCTGACTCCCACCGCTGCGGCCGCTGTTACCCTCCAGCCGCCGCCCCAAGGCGCTGCCGCCTGCAGAAAGAAATCATGCTCCGCTCCAAGCGGAAGCTGGAGAAGCGCCATAGCAGCCAGACCAAGCAGGATGAACCCGCCGACGTATACATAAGCCCCCGACAGCACATGCCCCCAGGGAAGCCTGATTCTCGGCTCGACCGTCTCTTCCGACAAGTGCTCCGCCGTCGCCGACCCCATGAACATCCGGTAAAGCAGAAGCAGTCCCATGATCCATCCCGCTCCGACGGCTCGCGGCTCCCCGGCAGCCGCGAGCGACCGGGCGGAATAAAGCTTCTCCAATCCGAAGGAAGGCCATAAGTAGGCCGTCATGACGGCAATCACCGCTGCGACCGATGCGATTTGCAGCAGCGCCGCGCTTTTTTGCAGCATAGAAAAGCCGTAATTGCCAAACAGGCACAGAGACAGCTGGACCAGCATCAGCACGGCAAACAGCATGGCAACGCCTGCTGCATGGCTCCATCCGTTCCATGAAGCCAATAAGCCCTGAATCCAATCCGCTGCCGCCAAATTCACGAAGGCCAGCATGCTGATTTGGCCGCCAAGCTGCAGCCAGCCTGTCAGGAAGCCCCTTCCCTTGCCGCCCAGAAGCAGCGCCGCATGGTAGCTGCCCCCGGCTGAAGGAACCGCAGACATGAGTTCCGCTTGCCCGGCATGGATCGAGAGCGCCAGCAGTCCGAGGACGGGCCAGGCCCATACAAGCAGCCATTCGCTGCCTGTATTCCATGCGTAAGCGTAGAACAGCGCCGCTCCTCCAAGCAGCGACAGGGCATTGAACGAGACGCCGAAGGCGGCGAACGGTCCGAAAGCTCGTTTGAGCTGCTGCGGTATGCCGAGTCTGTTCAGCTCCCTTTTGTCCTGCATGAACTGGATGTAAGCGGCGTAGCGAGTCATGGAGCGATACCCGCTTCTTCTGAGTCCGTTCTCCGCCGCAGCTGCGGCAGCAAGCCAAGCGACCGCCACCAGGCAAAACAAAGCAAACCCCGTCCACATCAACATGCTTCATGCCCCCTGTCCGTATCGAATATCTATCCGTCGTCTCCAAGCAGGCGCCCGCGGCAAACAACCCGTCGCAATTCAACAGGCGCGGGCAGACCGGTAGTCGAACCGTTAATTTTCATTCATTACGGATAAAGGGCCTTCGTCGGCGACAATGTCGGACAGGTCATAAACGGAAATCGGAAAATAAGGGAAGCCGTACACATAAGGGGTAATTTCGTAAATGCTGAACCAAATCACGAGGGCACGGTCCGCGATGTAGTAATCCTGATCGGCCCGGATGCCCTCGAACGGCTGCAGCAGCTCGATCTGCCGGCTCTTGATCTGCGCCGCCACCAGCTCGCTCAGCCTGGCTCTGTAATCGGATCCCGGCTTGAAGAGGCTGGCGAGCTTGCGGTTATGGCCGTCTGCAGTCATGAAGGTAAGCGACTGCTGCAGCGTCAAGCCATGGGCTCCGCCCGTGAAGGCATAGTTGAAGAGAGAAAGGCTGAATACGCCTCTCTCATTGGTTTTGACTTCATAATAAGCGGTCATTTGGGAGGAAGGGTCGGCCAGGGAGCCTTGATCTTCGATCATCTGGCGGACGGACCTGCGGATGGCGGAATTCATATGCGCCGCAGCCAGCTCCCCGCCTTCCAGATGGACGACGGGAATGAACAGCTCCGTGCGGAGCCTGGTAACCTTGGTCGTATGGACCGATAAGGGAGGCTCGAATGCCATGGGCGCCACCTGCTTCCTGCATGGGATCTTTGCTCCTATCCTATGCGCGGCCGATCCCCATTCATGCTCTAGAGCAGCATTTTCTCCTTGCTCGTCAGCCGTCTGCCGCTCACTTGCAGCACCAGCTTGCCGCCGTTCAGTCCCAGAATCCGGTCGGCGAACCTCTCCGCCCAGTCGCCTTGGTGAAGAACGGCGATGACGATGAGCCCTTGATTTTTGCACAGCTGCTTGAGGTCCGCCAGCACTTGTTCCCCGGCATGGGGATCGAGGCCGGAAATCGGCTCGTCCAGCAGCAGCACCTTGGCGCCGTGCACAAGAGCGCGGACGATCGCGACCCGCTGGCGCTCGCCTCCGCTCAGCTTGTCCGCCTTGCTGTGCGCCTTGTCGAGCAGTCCGACCTTCTCGAGCATATCCATGGCTCCCATATAATCGTCGTTGCGTACCATGCCGGTGGCGCGGCGCAGGAGCGAAGCCTGTGCGGCCGATCCGATCAAGACGTTTTTGAGAGCGGTCCGGTTCGCGCTGAGGAAAGGCTTCTCTTCGACGAGCGTCACCTCCCTGCGGATGCGCATCCTTCCGATGGCTGTAGTCGGTATTTGCCTGCCGTCTATCTTATACGAGCCCGATGTCCAGCCTTCCTGGAGAGCCAGGCATTTAAGGAGCATCGACTTGCCGCTCCCGCTGCCGCCTTTGACCGCGATGAATTCGCCTTCATCCGCGCGGAAGCTGATGTCGTCCAGCACGAGAGGTCCCGCCGGAATCTGTTTCTTGAGATGGGCTATATGGATCATGGAAGTTGAAGCACTCCTTTGGCCGCTTCCGGAACTTGGCCGGCAAGCTCTGGGTTGTCCAGCTTATTTCTTCAGTGTACGGGATAAAAATTCCTCTTTCCACCCGAACAAATGTTTGCTATAATAAAAACAGAACAAACGTTCCTAAACCTCTCTTTCCCGAAGGAGTGAGTTCCGATGAGCTGTCAGCATTTTCGCTTTGTTGAACGTCATCGCCCTTTCCGCGATTTGACTTTCAAGTTCTATGACGACGGGCGTCTCACCATTATTGACAACGAATCCGAATCCATTGTCACTCCCAACGATCTTCGCGGCGACAGCCGGGACTTCTATGTCCGCAAGCGGATCGCTTTTATCAAGAAGGATCTGCAGATCAAGGTGCAGAAGTACGCCTGATTGTGCCGAACCGGTATTCGTTCTTCTTCAATCTTCTCATCCGATTGAGTTTCCTTTCTTCAATCGTCCTCATAGATCCGCACCATGGCCTAGCCCCATTCGGGGCTTTTTTTCGTTCTCATTCCTTCATGCCTGCCGCTTAATGCAGCTGGCAGCGGCTTCAACCCCCAAGGCTGGAATTGACGGCGCGCATTCCCTTGCTGTAGATTGGATAAAAATAGATTCACGCAAGCCTACAAAAGGGGTTAGACCATCATGAACGCGCCAATCCGACAAACGATTCTGTTCGATCTCGACGATACGCTCATCCACTGCAACAAATATTTCAACCTGGTCATCGATCAATTCGTGGATGCCATGAGGACCTGGTTCCACGCTTATCCGGACATGACAGAAGCGGCAATCCGCCGCAAGCAGGTCGAAATCGACATCGCCGGCGTGCAGGCAACCGGGTTCAAGAGCGACCACTTTCCGCAATCCTTCCTCGACACCTACGTCGACTTTACCCGGTTGACCGGCAGGCCGGAGGATTCCAACGAGATCGACCTGCTCTGGAGCATGGGACAGAGCGTCTACGAGCAGGAGGCAGAGCCCTATCCCGATATGGAAGAGACGCTTCTGCGCCTGAAGGACGAAGGTCATGACCTGCATCTATATACCGGTGGCGAGCCGGAGATCCAGCGGCGCAAGGTGGACAGGCTTCGCCTGGACCGCTACTTCGGAGACAAGATCTACATCCGCCAGCACAAGAATATCGCAGCGCTGGAGCAAATTTTGGCGGAAGGGCATTTCGACCGTCACAACACTTGGATGATCGGCAATTCCATCCGTACGGATGTCGTGCCTGCATTGACCGCAGGCATCCATGCGATCCATGTGGAAGCGCAGACCGAATGGGAATACAACAACATCTCCATCGAAGTCGCGCCTCAAGGCGCTTTCCTGCAGCTCCATCATCTAAGAGATGTTCCGGACGGCATCCAGCGTTACATCCTGGGCCACTAAAAAAACGAAGGGCAGGGTTCAACCGGTTTTATCGGTTAAGCCATGCCCTTCGTTTTTTGCTTGCCTTCGCTTCGGCTTGCCGCTTGCGGCCGCTCATTTCTTCATGCCCATGAACAAGATCATGGCGTGGACCGGTTTCCATACTTGGCGGCTCGCTCTGCCCTTGTAATCGGTCCGGTTGGGCTCGACAGACTGTTTCCAGATCGAATCCGCGTGTTTGCTCTCGTGGCTGGACTGGTGGAATCGCTTGATTTCCATTTCGTTTCGGTAAACATGTTCGTAGCTCATTTTTATTGACACTCCCTGTTGTTTTCGTCGGCCTGGTTTTGATTCTTCCCTGCCGTTGAATCAAGTATCTCATGACATAACAGGAACAAAAAGTGTACAATAATTTCAAATGACTTCCTCTTTTTCAGCATGGAAAGGGCTTCCATTCCTTCATGCCGATTGCATGAAGGGTCATATCGAGCAAAAAAGGAGAAATCTGCGCGCATGCTCAACGCCGAACGATACTTGCTGCTGCTCAACCGATTCCAAATCGAAGAGCCCGACACTGAAGCCGAGACCGCTCTGGACGAGCTCGCCGAGCTGTTTCACTGCACCGAGCGCAATGTGAAGCTCATCGTGCGCAAGCTCGAGGAGGAAGGGTGGATTCGCTGGGTTCCGGGCAAAGGAAGGGGCAACCTCTCCAAGATCCATTTCCTGAAAAGCCGGGAACGCTTCCTGCTTGATATCGCCAAAGAGCTTGCTTCGGAGGGGGATTACCAGAAGGCCTTCCAGCTGTTTCAACTCCATGGCCAGCATACTTCCGTTCGCGACCGCTTTGTCGAATGGCTGAGCGGACATTTCGGATCGGATCGGATCGAGGAAGGCTCTCCCGCGCAGCGGGATGTGTTCCGGCTTCCCGTCTACCGTCCCCCTTATTCCCTCGATCCCGGGAAGCTGTTTTTTGCCTTCGACTCCCATCTGATCCATCAAATATTCGACCGGCTGCTCGGATTCGAGGCTGAAACCAAATCGCTCGTTCCCGGTCTGGCCCATTATTGGGAAAGCAACGATTCGGCAACGGCCTGGACCTTCCATCTTCGCAAAGGCGTCCGCTTCCATCATGGCCGGGAGCTGAATGCAACCGACGTCTGCTTCACGCTGAGCAGGCTGGCCGACGGGCAGCCCAACCGCTTCCTGCTGGAGTCGGTCGAAGCCATCACCGCTCTGGATGCACGGACCGTCCGGATAACGCTGAACAAGCCTAACCGCCTTCTCCCCCGCCTGCTGTGCTCCGGAGCGGCCTCCATTCTCCCGGCCGATCTCGTCCAGGAAGACGAGAGCCGCTACTGGATGCTTCCCTCCGGCACAGGTCCCTTCCGGGTCGACTGCTGGACATCCGACCGGATCGACTTGTCTGTCCACGAGCAGTACTACCAGGGAAGAGCCTATCTGGACGAGGTTCAGATCGCTTTCATGCCCGAGGACATCCCGCCCGAATTGAGGCTTAAATGGGGGCAGATCATGGCCAGCGATTCCCGCATGGCTTCCAAGGATGAGCAAGGCTGGGGCATGATCAGAACCGTCCATCAAGGATGCACGCTGCTCAGCTGGAACCGGCTCAACGGAGGGCCGCAGCAGTCGCTCGCCTTCCGGCTGGCCGTCGGACTTTCCATGGACCGGGTCGGCATGATCGGCGCCGGCGGCGAATTAAGCTATCCGGCGTATGGCTTCTTCCCCGTTCCCGGCGCGGAGCTGTCGGCAGAGCGCTACGAACCGGATACAGCCATCCGGATGCTGAAGGAAGACGGTTATGACGGCGCTCCTCTCAAGCTGCTGACAACGAACCAGCATGCCAAGGAAGCGCTTTGGATCAAGGAACGCTGCGGGGAGATCGGCATCCCCGTGGACATCCGCTGCGAGCAGCACAAAATCGTGCATACGAGCGATCTCGTCAAGGAGGCCGATTGCATCCTGATGAGCCTGGTCATGGCCGAGGAGGAAGTCGGAGAGCTGGAGACCTACCTCCAGGAGCACAGCTATATCCGCCAGCATCTGGATCCCGCTCTGGAACGCTGGATCCGCCGGGTGACCGATGCCATTCTCGCTTCGGATCGGCGCGATACGCGGCGCACCCTCTTCAGCCAAATCGAGCAGCGGCTCGTTCAAGAAGGCCAAGTGCTGTTCCTGCAGCATCGCTCCCTCAACACCTATGTGCACCCTTCGGTCCGCGGGATCGGCATCAATACGTTCGGCTGGATGGACTTCAAGGATATTTGGCTGGTCTCGGATAGTCCGGCATGAAAAAGATGAAAAAGAACCTCATCCCATCTTCTTGGACCAAGAAGGCGGATGAGGTTTTTTGTTTGATGGCATTAATTGTCCGTCATGTCCATTCCACGACGGTATCGCCTGTCCGGGCATCCTTGAGCCGCAGACGGCCTTTGGCGCTGCCCTCCGCACGCGGGAAGGCGGCTGCTGCCGTGCTCCCCTTGGCGAGGAGCGATTGCAGCATGGCCGGCGTCAGCGTCCGGCCATGCTGCTCCTTCCAGAGGACGAACTTGCAGCCGTCACGGAACCGGGAGCAGCCGTAGCCCCGCTTGCCTTCGACGATGCTGCCGCCGCAGCTCGGGCAAGTTCCCTGCGGCTTCAGACCGGCGGAAGTTGTCCGCCCTGGCGAGGAGGCTTGTCCGGATTGGTTTGCTTGGCTGGATGAGGAGGCTCTTCCTGCTCCTGATGATGGAGAGGCTGCCGCTATTGAAGCTGCACGCGCACGTTCACTCTGCGGCAGATTCGAAGCCGATGCCGCAGCGGACGATCGGGCGGAGCCGGCATTCTCCGGCTTCCCGCTGCGTCCAGCACTTGAAGCTGCCGAAGGGCTTGAGCCTGTCCCGGAGCGGGAAGCCCCGGCGGCTGTGCGGCCCGCTCCTGCTCCGAAGCGGGAAGCGCGGGAAGCTCCGCTCCGAGCAGCCGCTTTGCCACGCCGCGAGCCGCCGCCCTTGGCGGCCGGCTTGCCACGCTCCGGCTCAGCGAACGTCCCGGCAGGCGCAGGCGTCTGCTCCGCTACCTTCTGGACGATCATCCGGGCGAACTGTTTGACCTGCTCCATGAACTTTTCGTCGGATGCCTCATCCCGGGCGATCTGGCTCAGCCGGCGCTCCCACTGACCGGTCATGACCGGCGAAGCCAGAAGCTCTACCCCGGCTCCCCGGATCAGCTCGATGGCTGCGCAGCCTTTCGCTTCAATCTCCAGCTTTTTGCCGCTGGCACGGATATAACCTACCGTCTTCAGCCGCTCGATCGTTGCCGCGCGCGTGGCAGGCGTTCCCAAGCCGCTGTCCTTCATCGTCTCGCGCAGCTCTTCGTCTTCCATGGCTCTGCCGGCGCTTTCCATCGCTTTCAGCAGCGTTCCTTCCGTATAGGACTTGGGCGGCTGTGTCGACTTCTCTTCGGCTTTGGCCTGCTTGCACAACACCGGCTGCGATTCGTCGACATGGAAGGAAGCATCGGTAAGCTCCTGCTCTTCATCGTCTCCGTCCTCGTCCGGCTTGGCCTTTCCCTTGCCGCGCTTGGGCTTGTCCTCCGTCTCCGCAACTCCCTGGGTAACCTTCCATCCGGGATCAAGCAGCTGCTTGATGCGGGTGCGGAACGTTTCTCCTTCCACCTCGGTCAGCACCGTATGGTTGAGATACAAGGCCGGTCCATAATAATGGGAGAGAAACCGGCGAACGATAAGATCATAGATCTTTTTTTCGTCCGGACTCAGCGCGCCTGGTTTTTTGGGTGTCGGCAAAATGGCATGGTGATCCTCCACCTTGGCCGGATTGCAGACGGCTTTGTTGCCTTTATGTACCCGGGACCTGTCCGCCCCGGCGGCAAGCTCCGCATACTCGGTTCCCCGCAGCATGTCGAGCGCCTTGCCCATGACGGGAACCGTTTCCTCCGTCACATAATTCGAATTCGTTCTCGGATACGTGATGACCTTATGCTTCTCGTAGAGGGCTTGCGCCACGTCAAGCGTCTTTTTGGCGGGAAAGCCGTATCGCCCGTTGGCTTCGCGCTGCAGCAGCGTAAGATCATGCAGACGGTAAGGAAACTCCTTGCTCTCGGCCTTGTCGTAACGGACGATGGCTCCTTTTTTCCCTTTGACCTTGGCTGCGATCGCTTCCGCCTTGGCTCCGTCCGTCAGCTTGTCGCCTTGCCAGATGCCGTTGTACTTGGAGCTTTTTTGATCGAAAGAAGCCTTGATCCTGTAATACGTTTCCGGCTTGAACGCCTCGATCTCCCGATGGCGGTCGTACAGGAGCGCAAGCACCGGAGTCTGAACCCGTCCTACCGACAGCAGCGACTTATGGCGGATTGTGAAGGCGCGCGAGGCGTTCATCCCGATCAGCCAGTCGGCCTCGCTGCGGGCCTGAGCCGCCTTCGTAAGCGGCGCGTACTTCTCGTCGCTGCCAAGCTGCTCGAATCCCCTGCGGATCGTCTCCGGCGTCAAATCGGATATCCACAGACGGTCTACGGGCTGATGAAGCTTCAAATACCGTCGGATCAAATGGAAAATAAGCTGGCCCTCCCGCCCCGCATCGCATGCATTGACGAGCCGTCCGCATTGGCGGGCGAGCTCGCCGATGACCTTGAGCTGATCGCGGGTGCGGGGATTGGGAGACAGCTTGAATGTATCCGGGATGATGGGAAGATCCTGCGCCTGCCATTTTTTGTACCGGGGATCGTAATCATCCGGTTCCGCGAGGCTGACCAGATGCCCGATCGCCCAGGTGATGATATAACGCTCGCCTTCGAGATGCGTGCGGCGGTTCGTCGCCCTGGGCTCGATCGCGGACGCGATATTGCGGCCCATATCCGGCTTTTCTGCGATAATCAATGTCTTCAAGGAACCGCCTCCTTCTATTCCGGGTGGTCCTTGGCCAACAATGCCGTCAAGCGGCAACCTTTTCCTGAAGCATCGCGAAAATCTGGCGGACGCCGCGGGACCATTTGGGATCTTCCGCGTATTTGCGGTTGATCCATGTCAACGGGTCGGCATTCGGCGGCCTGTTCTTGCTCAGATTGACGACGGTCTTGGCTGCGATCCGCGAAGACTCCTCGATGCTGGTGTTGAAATCCTGCCAGCTGTAATGAACATTGAACGGATTGTTGGCCATCTTGGCCGCGCGCTTGTGATCGTCGGGCACGAAGCTCTGTTCTTGGCCGGTAATGGCGAACAGAAGCAGCGGATGCACGTTGTACTGCTTGGCGGCCGCGATAATGGCGTTCATGTATCGGGGCTTGGCCAGCATCGACGAGCGGCTCTCCAAATAAGCCGTCAGGCGCTCCACTTCAATATCGGCATATTGAAGCGACTGTGGAAGCTCGTTTTTGGCTAGCGGCGCCGCAGGCGCGGATTGCGCCTTCTTGGCGACGGGCTGCGCCTTGGGAGCCGGGACGGCAGCCTCCGCAGCAGCCGCGACGGGAATCTCGGCGGCATGATGATGGAACAGCGACCAGCCATATACAAGTGTACCTCCAAGAAGCATGACGGACAATACCGCCATCATCAGAACCCGGGTGCTGCTGCTTCCCAGCATGGAGGATTCTCTTTTAGCGGAGAGATCGGAGACGGTCTCCGGCAAGTTGAGATGATCCGCCACGGCCGCCAGCAGCGCTTCGTCGCGTGAGGCCGCGAACGGCTTGACGCGCCTGAGAATGCGCTCGAATTCGGAATGCTCGAGCGACACGTCCAGCTTTTTTTCCACCCAGTTCATCAGAGGACGGGCGATGCGCTGATCGCGGAAGTTGAGACTCAGGCAGGCGGCAAAAATATCGTCGCTGTTGACGATGCCTTTTTTGGAGATGATATGGGTACGAATCAATCTTGCCGTCAGCTCTTTTTTGATGGTTTCGGCGAAATCAGGGAGCTGTTGAAAGATGATTCGGCAAATGGCGTCGGATAGAATTTCAGAACGTTCACTTTGAGGTTTGTCAAAGTATTTCACATCAATAAAGGTTCTGATATGGTGAATATCCGCCGGCGTCAAGACAGATGCGCCTTCGGTTGCGTTCACGGGCAGCCTCTCCTTTAGGTATATAGACTTATGGACAATACGAATATTGTATCATAGGTCCCAATGGAAAGGCGGCTCCACATTATGGCTCTGCTCAGGACTTTCCTCCTGCTCTCCTCCTGGGCCCCATTCCAACTGCCGCTGGCTTTCTTGTCTTCGTTCCTTCCGAAATGGAAAAAGAAAAAGCGCCGGAGAGGCGCTTTTTCGAGCCATGCAGAAGCATTTAAGGCAGCATCGTCGTTCCCATCAAATAACGGTCCACTTCACGGGCGGCTTCGCGGCCTTCGTTGATGGCCCAGACGACGAGGCTCTGTCCGCGGCGCATGTCGCCTGCGGCGAATACCTTGTCCACGCTTGTGCGGTAATCGCCTTTGCGGGCTTTGACGTTCGTGCGGCGGTCCTGCTCGACGGAGAACGCATCTACAAGCGTGGATTCCGGACCTTCGAAGCCTACGGCGACGAAGACGAGATCGGCCGGCCATACTTTTTCGGTGCCGGGAATTTCCTTGTAGATCTTGCGGCCGGTCTCGTCGACCGTCCGCTCGATCTGAACCGTATGAAGTTCCTTGAGCTGGCCGTTCTCGTCGCCGACGAACTTCTTCGTCAGGACGGAGAAGGCGCGGGGATCTTCGCCGTATACAGCCTTGGCTTCCTCATGGGCGTAATCGAGCGTATAAACGTTCGGGAACTGCGGCCACGGGTTGTTGATGCTGTCGCGCTGAAGCGGAGCCTTGGCATGCGTGCCGAACTGGGTGACGGACTTGCAGCCATGACGCAGGGCGGTGGCCACGCAGTCGGTGCCGGTGTCGCCGCCTCCGATGACGATGACATCCTTGTCCTTGGCCGAGATGTAGTTGCCGTCTTCCAGCCCGGAATCCAGGTAGCTCTTGATCGTTCCGTTGAGGTAGTCCATTGCGGGGTAGATGCCCCCGAGGGTGGAGCCTTCGATGTCTACTCCGCGCGCCTTGGTGGCGCCGCCGCAAAGGACGATGGCGTCAAAGCCTTCCAGAAGCTCCTCCGCTCCGATATCCTTGCCGATCTCCGTGTTCGTCACGAAGCTGACGCCTTCGGCTTCCATCAGATCGACGCGGCGCTGCACGATGCCCTTGTCGAGCTTCATCGTCGGAATGCCGTACGTGAGCAGGCCGCCGATTCGGTCCGCGCGCTCGTAGACCGTCACCGTGTGGCCGGCTTTGTTGAGCTGGGCGGCGCAGGCCATGCCTGCAGGTCCGGAGCCGATGACCGCAACGCGCTTGCTCGTGCGCATCTTCGGAGGCTGCGGGACGACCCAGCCTTCATCGAAGCCGCGGTCGATGATCGCCTGCTCGATCGTCTTGATCGTAACGGAATCGCCGATCAGGCCGACCGTACAGGAGCCCTCGCAAGGCGCCGGACATACGCGTCCGGTGAATTCCGGGAAGTTGTTCGTTTTGTGGAGGCGCTCCAGCGCTTCGCGCCATAGGCCGCGATAGATCAGATTGTTCCATTCCGGAATCAGGTTGTTGACAGGGCAGCCGGAAGCTCCGCCGGCAATCTCCATGCCGGTGTGGCAGTACGGAGTGCCGCAATCCATGCAGCGGGCTCCCTGCGTGCGCAGCTGGTCATCCGGCAGATGCTTGTGGAATTCTTCCCAATCCTTGACCCTCTCGAGCGGGCTGCGGTCCGCAGGCAGCTCGCGCTTGTATTCCATAAAACCAGTAGGTGTCGACATCTTGCCCATTCCTCCATCCGTAAGGTCCCTATCGTTACGTCATCTGTCTGTCGGCTCTAAAGGACGCAGCCCCGAATGCCGCTGCCGGAAAAAGCATAAAGTTGCATTCCGGCGCATACTTTGTACCTCATCGTAGCATTGTTGACCGGTTGATCATAATGGAGTAAGCGTACAATCATTTGCACTTTGTCGCATGACAGCAATAAAGACTAATCCTTCACCCGTTCATAACGGTTGAAGCGGTAGGCGACTCCCAGCTTCTCGTCGCCCTTGCCGGGATAGGAATCCGCAAGTCTCCATTCTTCCTCGCGGAAGGATGGAAAGAAGGCGTCCCCGCCTCCGAATGAAGCGTCGATCTCCGTTAGCAGCAGGCAATCGGCATGAGGCAGCAGCAGCTCGTAGATCTGCTCGCCGCCGATCACCATCAGCTCCTCCCCCGCCGGCTCCAGCTGCAGAGCCTCATCGAGGGAATGCACCGTCTCGGCTCCTTCCGGCGTGAAGCCGGCGTCCCGGGTCAGGATCACGTTGCGCCTGTTCTTGAGCGGCCGGCTGCCGAACGACTCGAACGTTTTGCGTCCCATCAGCACCGTCTTGCCCATCGTCCGCTCCTTGAAGTAGCTCATGTCTTCGGGAAGCTTCCATGGAAGGTCGTTGCCGCGCCCGATAAGGCGGTCGCGGTCCATGCAGGCGATCATCGTAATCATATGGCGACCTCCGCCTTGATCGTAGGATGATGCTGATAGCCTACGATCTCGAAATCCTCGTAGCGGTATTTGAAGATGGATTCCGGACGCCTCTTCAGCACCAGCTGCGGCAGCGGATACGGCTCCCTCGTCAGCTGCAGCTTCACCTGCTCCAGGTGATTGCTGTAGATGTGGACGTCTCCGCCGGAATAGATCAGCTCTCCAGGCTCCAGATCGCATTGCTGCGCAATCATATGGGTCAGCATCGCATACTGGGCGATGTTGAACGGAAGACCGAGGAACGTATCCGAGGACCGCATCGTGAACATGCAGTTCAGCTTGCCGGCAGCCACCTGGAACTGAAAGACGAAATGGCATGGCGGCAGCTTCATATTGTCGACCTCTGCCACATTCCAGGCGCTCACCATATGGCGCCGCGAATCGGGATTGGTGCGGATGGAATCCACGAGGCTCCGGATCTGATCGTGGACGTTGCCGTCCTTCCCTTCCCACGCCCGCCACTGGGAGCCGTACACAGGCCCGAGATCGCCGTTCTCGTCCGCCCATTCGTTCCAGATCCGCACCCCGTTCTCCTGCAGATAACGAATATTGGTGTCTCCGCTCAAAAACCACAGAAGCTCATGGATAATGGACTTCACATGCACCCGCTTGGTCGTGACCAAAGGAAATCCCTTCGACAAATCAAAGCGGAGCTGCCTGCCGAAGACGGCAATCGTTCCCGTGCCCGTCCGGTCGGAACGCTCCGTGCCGTTGTCAAGAATATCCTGCAAAAGCTCC
Organism: Paenibacillus sp. P22; assembly: GCF_000469945.2. Lineage (NCBI taxonomy): Bacteria > Bacillati > Bacillota > Bacilli > Caryophanales > Paenibacillaceae > Paenibacillus > Paenibacillus sp. P22. Next base: position 13,396 of record NZ_CBRA020000064.1, read on the forward strand.
AAGTAATTTTTCATGCAACCTTCCCCTTTGTCCCAATCTGTCTATAACCCGCTTTGAAAACCTTTTTCCTATTCTACCATCAGCAGGCGAGTTTTGTCTCCATTATGCAAGGAAATGTCGCAAGAAAACGATCGAATCGGCCTATAATCCTTTGGCGCGGTAACGATTAGGGGCAATAAAGGATTTTGGGCAGGAAGGAATAACCAAATAAGAAAAACCTCGTAAGCAGCTATAACGCTCCAAGCGCATCGATGCGTTGCAGCCGCTTTTACGAACCCCCGGCGCGTCGCCCCTCCTGCCTGCTCCCCAGACCAAACAAAAAACAGCCGGCACGCGGGGTGCCGGCTGTTGCTGCATGCCGCCAGAAATCGGCAGCGGATGTATTACTTGACGAAAACGTGGATCGGGTGGCCGAGAGCCACTTCCGCCGCATCCAGCACGATTTCGCCGAGCGTCGGGTGGGCATGGATCGTGAGGGCGATGTCTTCAAGCGTAGCGCCCATCTCGATGGCCAGGCCGAGCTCGGAAATCATGTTGGAAGCTTCGATGCCCGCGATGTGGGCGCCGAGCACGAGGCCGCTGTCTTTGTCGGCGACGATTTTGACGAAGCCTTCTCCAGCGTTCAGGGAAAGCGCGCGTCCATTCGCCGCGAACGGGAATTTGCCGACTTGGACGTTGTAGCCTTTGTCCTTGGCTTCCTTCTCGGTCAGGCCGACGCTTGCGCATTCCGGATCGGAGAAGCATACCGCAGGCATGCACTTGTAGTCGACTTTGCTCGGCTGTCCGCCGATGACTTCAGCCGCGACGCGGCCTTCATACATCGCTTTGTGGGCAAGCGCAGGACCGGCAACGATATCGCCGATAGCGAAGATATGCGGAATGTTCGTGCGTCCTTCGTCGTTGACTTCGATAAGGCCGCGGTCCGTCATCTTGATGTTGATGAGATCAAGGCCAAGCTCTCCGTCCGTGTTCGGACGGCGTCCGACCGTTACGAGCAGGTAGTCGGCCGTGATTTTCTCTTCCTTGTCGCCGACCGTGTACGTAACGGTGACGTCCTTGTCGGTCTGCTCGGAGCTTTTCGCCATCGCGCCGGTGATGATGTCGGCTTTTTTGGCTTTGAGCTTTTTCGCCACGAGCTGGGACATGTCTTTGTCGAAGCCGGGCAGGATGGAATCGGATCCTTCGAGAATCGTCACCTTCGTGCCGAACTTGCTGTACATTTGGCTCAGCTCGATGCCGATGTAGCCGCCGCCGATGACGACGAGGCTCTTCGGAATCTCAGGCAGCGTCAGAGCGCCCGTGGAGGACACGATGCGTCCGCCGAACGGGAATGCCTTCAGCTCGATCGGACGGGAGCCCGTCGCGATGATGCAGTTCTTGAACCGGTAGCGCGGCGCTTCCTGATCGTTGAAGACACGGGCTTCGTTTTCGTTGATGAACATGACTTCGCCGGCAAAGTACTGGACTTTGTTCGCTTTCAGCAGGCTGGCTACGCCGCCGGTCAGCTTCTTGACGACGCTGCCGCGGAACTCCTGGATCTTGGACCAGTCGACCTTCACGTCGGCGGCCGTAATGCCGATCGCTTCGGAATGGCTTACCGTGTCGAATTGATGGGAAGCCGAGATCAGAGCCTTGGAAGGAATGCAGCCGACGTTCAAGCAGACGCCGCCTACATATTCCTTATCTACGCAGAGCACGCTCTGGCCGAGCTGAGCGGCGCGGATCGCCGCTACATATCCGCCTGGGCCGGCACCAATTACCAGTGTATCGATATCGAGAGATGGATCTCCTACTACCATGAGTTATACCTCCATAACGAGCAGCTGAGGATCGCCCAGAAGCTGTTTAATGTAGTTAAGGAAATTCTGAGCCGTCGCACCGTCGATGATGCGGTGGTCGAAGCTGAGGGACAGAGCCATGACGGAAGCAGGAACGATTTGGCCGTTCTTGATGACAGGCTTGTCGGAAATGCGGCCTACGCCAAGGATCGCGACTTCAGGGAAGTTGATGATCGGCGTGAAGAACATGCCGCCGGCGGAGCCGATGTTCGTGATCGTGATCGTGCTGCCTTTGAGCTCGGCGCCGGTAAGCTTGCCGTCGCGGCCGCGGATAGCCAGGTCGCGGATGGAATCGGCGATCGTCCAGACGTTTTTGCGGTCGGCATGCTCGATGACCGGTACGATGAGGCCGTTGTCGGTATCCGTCGCAATGCCGATGTTGTAATATTTGCGGAGCACGATTTCCTGGGACTCCTCATCCAGCATCGCATTCATGATCGGGAACTCGCGGCAAGCCGCTACGAGTGCTTTCACGATGAACGGCAGGTAAGTGAGCTTGACGCCTTTTTTTCTCGGCGACGGGCTTCGCTTTTTGGCGAAGCTCGACCAGAGCGGTCACGTCGACTTCATCCATCAGCGTGACATGCGGAGCCGTATAAGCGGACTTCGCCATCGCGCCGGCGATGATTTTGCGGATGCCCTTGAACGGCAAGCGCTCTTCCGGACGGTCTCCGCCTTGGGATGCCACCGGAGCGGCTTTCGCTTCTCCAGCGCCTTTGGCAGCAACAGCCGCGTTGTCGGAAGCTGCCGCCGGAGTCGATTTGCCGCCGCCTGCAGCGAACTGCTCGACATCCTCGCGGGTCACCTTGCCGTTTTTGCCCGTGCCTTGGACGGCCGTGATGTCCACGCCTTTTTCGCGGGCGAGCTTGCGTACGCTAGGAGTGGCAAGCACGCTGCCCTTGGCTGCGCCTTCGGCCTTGGCCGGCTGCGCGGCGGGAGCCGCGTCCTTCGCCGTCACTTCGGCATCGGCTTTGGCTGCGCCAGGAGCGACATTGGCCGCTTCGTCCTTCGCTACTTCCTTCGCGCTGTCCTCGGCAGGAGCCGCGCCTTCCGGAAGATCGCCTTCGGCATCGATGATCGCGACCACTTCGCCTACATGGCATACCTGACCGTCCTTCGCGAATACTTCAAGCACGGTGCCGTTGACCGGACAAGGCACTTCCACGACGGCTTTGTCGTTCTGCACTTCCATAATGATGTCATCGTCGGTTACTTTGTCGCCCGGCTTGATATGCATGGTCATGATTTCGCCTTCATGCAGACCTTCGCCGAGCTCCGGGAACCGGTATTCGAATTTTGCCACGGATGTACCTCCTTTTGCGTCTAGAGCTTGGTGATGGGCCGCGGAGCTGGGACAAGCCCCTGCAGAGACGGGCCTGCCCGCTCCTCGCCATCGGAACCAGCCGGCAGTCCGGCCGGATGGATTAGAAGTCGAGGACTTTCTTCACGCCGGCGATGATGCGCGCAGGCGTCGGAAGCCATTGATCCTCGATCTGCGCATACGGGTACACCGTATCCGGTCCGGCTACGCGCAGGACAGGAGCTTCCAGATGGAGAATGGCCTTCTCGTTGATCTGAGCGATGACCTCGGCAGCAGCGCCGGAAGTTTTTTGCGCTTCCTGCACGATGATGACGCGGTTCGTCTTCTTGATGGATTCCACGATTGTATCGATGTCAAGCGGCATCAGCGTGCGCAGGTCGATGACTTCGACCTTGACGCCTTCCTTCTCCAGCTCCTCGGCTGCTTTCACAGAGGTGTGGACCATCATGCCGTACGTAACGATCGTCACGTCGCTGCCCTCGCGGACGACGTTGGCCTTGCCGAGCGGAATCGTGTACTCTTCTTCCGGCACTTCGGCGCGGAAGGCGCGGTACAGGTTCAAGTGCTCCATGAAGAAGACCGGATCGTTGTCGCGGATGGCGGAGATCATGAGGCCCTTGGCGTCGTATGGATTGGAAGGAATGACGACCTTGATGCCTGGAGTCTGCATCGCAAGGCCTTCCAGGGAATCCGTATGCAGCTCGGCTGCCTTCACGCCGCCGCCGAACGGGGTGCGGAATACGATCGGCGAGTTGTAGCGGCCGCCGGAACGGTAGCGCATGCGGGCCGCTTGAACGAACATTTGATCCAATGCTTCATAGATGAAGCCGACGAACTGGATTTCAGCGACGGGGCGGAAGCCTTGGACGCCGAGGCCTACCGCCATGCCGGCCAGAGCGGATTCCGCGAGCGGCGTATCGAATACGCGCTCCTCGCCGAATTCCTTCTGCAGTCCTTCCGTCACGCGGAAGACGCCGCCGGTATGGCCGACGTCCTCCCCGAACAGCATTACATTATCGTCACGCTTAAGCTCGGTCCGCAGAGCGTCGCGGATTGCTTCAAGCATATTCATTTGAGCCATGTTAACAGGTTCCTCCTTCGGTGGATCGGCCGCTTGGCCGCTTAGAAATCGGCTTTTTGCTCTTCAAGATGCGCAGGCGTGTTCTCGAACATCGAGTCGATCAGGCCGCCGACCGTCATTTTCTCGGTCGCCTCGGCTTTTTTGATCGCATCGTTCACGGCTGCTTTGGCTTCTTCTTTCACGCGAGCCGTATCTTCCTCTGTCCAGAGGCCTTTTTTGTCCAGATATTTGCCGAAGCGGATGATCGGATCCTTTTGGGTCCATTCGCTTTCCTCGTCCTTCGTACGGTACTTGGTCGTATCGTCGGAGAGGGAATGCGGACGGAAACGGTACGTCAGCAGCTCGATCAGCGTCGCGCCTTCGCCGTTGCGTCCGCGCTCGGCAGCTTCGGATACCGCTTTGACGACAGCCAATACGTCCATGCCGTCAACCTGCACGCCTTTGATGCCGGCAGCGAGAGCCTTGTGGGCGATCGACTGGGCAGCCGTCTGCTTGGAATAAGGAGTCGTAATCGCGTAGCCGTTGTTCTGCACGACATAGATCGCAGGCAGCTTATAGGCGCCCGCGAAGTTCAGGCCTTCGTAGAAATCGCCCTCGGACGAGCCGCCGTCGCCGGTGTACGTGATCGCAACGCGCTTCTCGCCGCGCTTCTTGAATGCCATCGCAACGCCGGTCGCATGGAGGATCTGAGCGCCGATGATGATTTGCGGCATCAGGACGTTGACGCCTTCGGGAATCTGGCCGCCATGCTGATGGCCGCGGGAGTACAGGAACGCTTGGTACAGCGGAAGGCCGTGCCAGACGATCTGAGGCATGTCGCGGTAAGCCGGGCAGATGAAGTCTTCCTTGTTCAGCGCGTATTCGCTTCCGATCATGGAAGCTTCCTGGCCGGATACCGGCGCGTAGAAGCCGAGACGGCCTTGACGGCCGAGATTCACGGCGCGCTCATCCCAAGTGCGCGTGAAGACCATGCGGTACATCAGTTCCTTCAATTGTTCGTCGCTGAGCTCCGGCATGAGATCCGGATTCACGACTTCGCCCTCCGGCGAAAGAATCGTAAGCGGCTCTACGTTATCACTGTGGACTTCGTAAGAATGCTTGTTCATGAGCTTGCTCATCAGGGAGGTTCACCTCGATTTGTTATTTGAATCTTGATCTGCTCTGTTATAGAATTATTATAAACCTGTTACCTTGAAACGGTCAAAAAAAAATTGCGTGAAAGCGGCGATTTTTCATGATTTTCAAGAAATATGTGCATGAATTGTATGTGTAACAGCCTTGCAATTTCAGTAGTACAGGATAGTACAACAAGCGTTTTCATAAGCGGCGGACGTTCTGAATGCCAAGGAACGGCGAGAGCCGGCTGCGACGGGATGGGATTTCCAGCCGTGGGATCTCCATTACAGAAAAATGAAAAACAGCTGCAGGCCGGAACGGCGGGGCGCGGGACATCTCCTTATTGTTTACCCTAAGCTCCGCTTCCCCATGCAGCCCAAGGAGGACATAAGCATGACCGACGACAAATACTTGAAACGGACCATCGTGAAGGAAACGGTGCCGAGCGCCTTCCTGGATACGGGCTCCCGCGATCTGAGGATCTACCTTCCCCCCGGCTACAACGAAGTGCTGAGCTACCCGGTCGTGTACGGCCAGGACGGCGAAGACCTGTTCAACTTCGGACGGATCGCGACGCTCGCCAACAAGCTGATCATCGACGGCGAGATCGAGCCCTTCATCATTGTCGGAGTCGACGTGGACAAAAAGAAGCGCACGGCCGAATATTCCCCGGACGGCAGCCTGCACGAAGCCTACGTCCGCTTTTTCGCGGAAGAGATGCTTCCCTTCGTCGAGGAGCGCTATCCGGTCCGGCGCGAGCGCTCGGAGCGGCTGCTCGTCGGCGATTCGCTCGGCGGCACGGTGTCCCTTCATCTCGCGCTCCGGTATCCGGATATTTGGAGCCGCGTCCTCTCGCTGTCCGGCGCATTTTATGAGGCCTCGCAGCAGCTGGCGGCGCTGGAGCAGGAGCTTGGCTGGCTGCAGCTGTACCAGTATGTCGGCTTGCAGGAAACCGACTACCAGACCGATACGGGCATCTACGACTTCGTCACGCTGAACCGCGAGATGCGGGAGCTGCTCGAGGCCAAGGGCGCCGGGATCCTGTATACGGAAAAAGACGGCAAGCATCAATGGGGCTTCTGGCAGCGGGAAATTCCCGACGGCCTCAAGCATTTCATGGACTGATCAGCTGTCATGGCGCAAAAATAAAGGGAAACGGCCGGAAAGCCGCTTCCCTTTTTTTATTCGCCTTTGGCGTGCTGCCGCCCACTTCTATACGCGCGCATGGCCGGCAAGTCTGGCCTGATCGTTCTTGATTAAGCTCAGCAGCCGGTCGCAGCCTTCCTTCACGAGGCGGAACGTCTCCTCGAAATCGCCGGTATAATATGGATCCGGCACCCCGGCACGCTCCTGCCCCGGAAGCAGCTCCATGAAACGAAGCAGCTCGCCGTCCGGTTCGATGGACCACTCCCGCAGCAGCTCCCTCACATCCTGCTCGTTCTTCTCGTCCATGCAGACGATATAGTCGGCCTGCTCCAGAGCCTGCCGGCTGACGAGCGTCGAAATCATTCCCTGGCAGGAGATTCCGGCCGCGTCCAGCATCCGGCGCGTGCCCTCATGAGGCGAATGGCCGAGATGCCAGTCTCCGGTTCCGCAGCTGCCGGCTTCGACGATTCCGCCAAGCCCCTGTTCCTCCGCCTTGTGCCGGAGAACCGCCTCGGCCATCGGGGAACGGCAGATGTTGCCGAGGCATACGAACAGAACCTTCGTCTTCTTGTTGTCCGCCATCAGAACAGCCCTCCCTTTCTCATGTCTCCCGAGGCGGGACGCAGCGACCTTCTCGGCAGCCTCCACTTGAATATGACCGAGAACATGCGCATGACGATGATCAGCACGAACAGGACGATCAGCCCGACCGTGCTTCCCGGCCATCCGAGGCCGATCGCGGCGCCGGCGAGAATGGCCCATACCGCGTAGATCTCGTCGCGCAGCACGAGCGGCTTGCGCCCGGCGAGCAGATCGCGGATGATTCCGCCTCCAATGCCGGTAAGCGTGGCGGCGACCATGACCGCGCTGAGCGGATGCTTCATGCCCGTGGCGTACAAGGCGCCCTGTATCGCGAACGCCGACAGGCCGATGGCATCGAACAGCGCCTCCATCCTGCGCCAATGCTGGATCCAGCCGACCGGCAGCAGGAAGGCGATCGTCATCGCCGCCAGCGCAACCTTGATGAGAAGGCCCTGGGTCCATAACGTCGTGACCGGAACCCCGATGAGCAGGTTGCGGATGACGCCGCCTCCGAATGCGGTCACAAGTCCGAGCACGAAGACGCCCAGAATGTCATACTCTTCCTCCATGGCGACGATCGCTCCGCTGACCGCGAACGCAATCGTGCCGATAATGCTGAATACGGCAAAAATATCGGTGTACAAGTTCTAACGCCCCTTAAGTCTCCATCATCCTACCTATAATAGCCGCGAGGGATGCAGGACGCAACCGTCATTGCGGCATCGTCTCCGGACAAGCTATAATGTCGGCAGATTCAATCCCGAAAGGATGGAAAACCTTGGAACCGTCAACCTTCAATGGCCGGGTCGTCATCGTATCCGGAGGCAGTCTGGGCAGCTGGATTCTGGATTTGATCCAAGAAGGCGACCGCATCATCGGAGCCGACGCCGGAGCGCTGTTTCTCGTGCGCCATGGCATCAAGCCTCATCTGTCGCTCGGCGACTTCGACTCCGTAAGCCCGGAGGAGCAGAAGGATATCCACGCCGAAAGCCTCGAATCGGCTTCCTTCGATCCCGTCGACAAAAACTATACGGATACCGAGCTTGCCTTCCGACGTGGCCTTGACCTGAAGCCGTCGTCGATTCTTCTGCTGGGCGCGACGGGAAGCCGCCTTGACCACACGCTCGCCAATGTCCACTTGCTGCGGTTGTCCGCGGAACAGGGCATTCCCGCAGCCATCGAGGACGCTGCGAACCGGATCCGCGTGCTGCCGCCGGGCTCATCGATGGCATTGGGCCGCAGCCGCTTCGAGCATATCTCGCTGCTGCCGCTCAGCATGCGCGTAGCCGGCATCAACCTTGCCGGTTTTCAATATCCGCTGACCGACGCAAGCCTGGAGATCGGCCAGTCGCTCGGCATCAGCAATGCATTGGCCGCCGAATCCGGCACCGTATCGTCGGCGGAAGGCTGGCTTCTCGTCATCGAGAGCATCGGCTGAGATTCCGTTTGCCGGCTTTCGCCGTACGCGGTCTGCTGTTCGCCGTTCGCCTTCGGCCGCTTGCCGCTTGCCTCCGGCTTGACACCGGTCATTCCTTGCCGCCGTCGCCCGGCGTCTCGATGCTCAGCCCATCGACATGCTTGCGGGACATCAGCTTTCTGGCCTTGCGGTTTTCCTTCGAATCGAACACGATGTCGAGATCGTACTCCGTCCCCGGATAGAGCTGCTCTTTCTCGATATACAAGGCCAGCCGCTTGCGGTTGAAGCTTCTCTTTTCCTTTTGAACCTGAACCCCGACCTCTCCACGCTCATCCGCTTCACGGAAGACGATGCCCATTCTCCGGAGCGGGTAGATCCAGACGCAGTCTCCGACGCGGAAATGCACCTTCTCCTTCCCCTCCGCTTTTTTGGCATTTCCCGCCGAAGCGGGCTCCGCCTTGCTTCGCTCCCTTGCTCCAGTCCGTTCCGGATCGCTTTGCCTCCTATCGAGAGGCTTCATCGAAGGAGCTTCCGAAGCTCCTTCCTGCCGCTGAAGCTCCGGAGACCGATGCGGCCTCAGCTGCTCCGCACGGTCGAGGATCGACTTGGGCAGTCCGTATCGCCTCGCGATCGCCAGCGCGTAGCTGTCCCCCGCCTCTCCCGGCTCCAGCCGGTACAGCGGCTGCAGAGATTCCGGATCGAAGGCCATGCGGGCGTTCATGCAGCGTCCGGTGCGCGCGGCATACGCTTTGATTTCATTGAAATGAGTCGTCACGGCAAGCTTCGAGCCTCGCCGTCCCAGCTCCTCCAGCACGGCGATCGAAAGCGCTATCCCTTCACCCGGATCCGTCCCTGCGGCGAGCTCATCGAGCAGGACGAGCGTCCTCCTTCCAGCCGTGGCCAGCACTTCCCGCAGAACGGCCAGATGGGCGGAAAAGGTGCTGAGCGACTGCTCGATGCTCTGCCCGTCTCCTACATCGGCCAGCACATCGTCGAACAGGCCGATCGACGTCCCTTCGGCCGCCGGCAGGAACAAGCCTGCCTGGGCCATGAGCACGAAAAGGCCGATCGTCTTGAGCGCCAGCGTCTTGCCTCCCGTATTGGGACCGGTAATGTACAGCTGATCCCATTCCAGGCCGAGCTCGGCATCGATAGGCACCGCTTGCTCCCCGAGCAGCGGATGGCGCCCGGACACGATCCTGACGGCGGGTTCGGCTTCAAGCGCGGGCTCCGTCCCGCTGTACGAGATCGCCAGCTTGCCTCTCGCGAGAATGAAATCGAACATCGCCATCGTCTCCAGGTTGATGCCGAGCTGCGGCCCATGCTCCTCCGCCAGCTCCGACAGCCCGGCCAGGATGCGCAGCCGCTCCTGCTCCTCCGCCGATTTCCATGAAGACAGCTCCGCCTGCAGATCGGCAATGTCGGCCGGCTCTACGAACAGCGTCTGGCCGCTGGCGGATTCATCCCATACGGTTCCAGGCACCAGCTTGCGGTGCTCGCGCCGGACCGCGAGGACGAACCTGCCGCTGCGCTGGCTGATGACGGCTTCCTGAATTGCATTTCGATATTTGGCCAGCGAAGCGTCGAGCTTCCTCCGTATTCGGTCCTCCGCCACTCCGTAAGCGCGCCTGATCCGGGACAGCTCGGGCGAAGCATGGTCATGCAGCCATCCTCCCCGGATGCAGCGATCCAGCTCGGCCCGCAGCTCCGGACAATCGCGCATGGAAGAGGCGTAGCCGGACAGAAGCGGCGCGGCATCTCTCTTGGCCTCCATGTAGCGCTTCATCTGCGCCACGGAGCCGAGCCATGCCGACAAGCCCGACAGCTCGCGCTCGTCGTAGATTCTGCCCTTGCCGAGCAGCGCAAGGAACGGACCGATGCCTTCCATCGCGGACAGCGGTACGCTCGCTCCCGACGCCAGCAGCGACTCCGCTTCGGCCGTCTCGCGGAGCCACTGCGCCGCCTGTCTCCCTACCGGGCTTGGACGATGCTTCTGAGCCAGCCTGAGGCCGGGCTCCGATACGGTGAAGCCGCACAGCTGCTCATGGATGGCGTCGTATTCCAGTCTTGCCATGGATGCTTGATTCAACTTGATTTCCTCCCCGAAAATGCTCATGTCCATATCGACCCAGCCGCTAGAAGGCGTTCAAGGACACAAAAAAACAGGAGGGAACGCGGAAGCGCTCCACTCCTGTCGGGCTAGGTACCTGCTGCCGTCTTTCCCCAGTACGCCTCCAATGACCGGCTGCCGCAAGCCTCGGTGAACAGCTTGCGGCGGCAGGTGCATGGGAAACGAAAAAAAACCGTGCTCGAAGGAGCACGGAATACCGGTAAGACGATTGTCCGCAGACCATCGCTCAGGGTGAGTATCCACATGTTCTCAACTCTTCATAAGCGCACCCGAAAAACCTAGTGAATGAATCCATTCATAAGGGGAATGACTTCGAGAAGCGCCATATAAAATTTAAGAGTTAAGAACACCTGTAATCATCAATAGCTCCCCTTTGGATGAAAGTCGGCTGGAATCGTATAGCTCCCACGAGCATACAAACAAAATCGATTTTCGTCAAGAGCTTCCGCCGCCCGAATGCCGTCTCCCGAAGACCCCTTTTTGTTTAGTAGTGAATTATATTCGGAGCCGCCTTATAATGGAACCAACGCTGCATCGCAGGAGGTACGAGATGAAATTAAGGCTGCTGACCCCTTACCTGGCTTCAAGAGGCTGGCTCTACACCGCCTCGCTGCTGCTTATCGCCGCCGGAAACATCATCCAGTCCTACTACCCGCACATTCTCGGAGAGTTCATCGACCGTCTCAAAAACGATGATATCGCGATGCCCGACATCCGAATGTACGCGCTCATGCTCGTCGCCATCGCCGTCTGCTACGGCTCCATGGCCGGCCTCGGACAATACCTCATCATGAGGCTCGGCAGAGGCTTCGAGCGGCTGATGCGCAAGCGTCTGTTCCGCCACTTCACCCGGCTGAGCGAGTCCTACTACGCCAAGCACGGCGTCGGCCAAATGCTGAGCTACGTCATGAACGACGTCACCTCCGTCCGGGAAGCCATCTCGGTATGCCTCAATCAGACGGCCAACGCCGTCATCCTGCTCCTGTCGGCCTTCGTCATGATGGCCGCTTCGGGACTTCCCTGGGGACTCATCGTTCCTTGCGTGTCCCCCCTGCTGCTGATTCCGTTCCTGGTCGTCTACTTCGGACCGCGGATCCGCAAGCGCTCCCGCATCGTGCAGAACGCCCTCGCGCGCATGACCGAATCGGCCGAGGAGCAGTTCGGCGGCATGCGCGTCACCCAGAAATTCGCCGCCGAGGACGTCATGGCGGAGAGATTCGGCGGCACCGTCGACCGGATCAGGGAAAGCCAGCTCGGACTGGTGCGGATGTCTTCCTTTTTCCAGGCGCTGCTTCCGTTTCTCGGCGCCCTGTCGCTGGTCGTCACGATCGCTTACGGCGGCTATCAGGCTCTGAGCGGAGCCATTACGATCGGAATGTTCGTCTCCTTGACGCTTTATGTTCGGCTGATGATCAATCCTCTGCAGCAGATCGGCAACGTCATCAACACGATGCAGCGGTCCCGCGCCAGCCTTGAGCGGCTGCAGGAGCTTCTGTCCATCATCCCGGATATCAGCGATGCGGAGCAGTCCGTCCCGCTCTCCGGATCCGGAATCGAGCTGCGCGGCCTCAGCTTCAACTACCCCGGCTCGCCCATGGAGGCGCTCCATGATATCCAGCTCTCTGTTAAGCCGGGCATGACTGCGGGAATCATCGGCCGGACCGGCAGCGGCAAAACGACGATCGCCAAGCTGCTGCTGCGGATCTACGAAGCACCCCCGCGAACGATCCGGATCGGCGAAACCGATATCCGGGAGCTCGGCCTCGGCAGCCTGCGCGAGAATATCGCCTATGTCCCGCAGGACGGCTTCCTGTTCAGCACGACGATGCGCGACAACATCGCCTTCTCCAGGCGCAATGCCGAGCAGAGGGAGGTCGAGGACGCCTCCCGCCAAGCCGGCATCTACGAGAGCATCCAGCAGTTCAGCGAGGGCTTCCAGACCCGCCTCGGCGAGCGAGGCGTCACGCTTTCCGGCGGACAGAGGCAGCGTACGAGCCTGGCCAGAGGGCTCATCAAGGACGCTCCCATTCTCATTCTCGACGACAGCGTCAGCGCTGTCGATGCCGTCACTGAAACGGCCATCATCCGCAATATCCAGCAGCTCCGCCAAAACAAGACCACGCTGATCATCGCGCATCGCATCAGCGCGCTCAAGCATGCCGATGTCATCTTCGTCATGGACGAAGGCCGGATCGTCCAGCAAGGAACGCATGAAAGCCTGCTGGCGGAGAAAGGCATCTATGCGGAGCTGTTCGCCCTGCAGCAAGGAGGGACTTCACATGGCCAAATCGGCTGAGCATGCCGAAGCAGCGAAGCAGCAGCAAAACCCGGCCCGCTCCAAGGAAGCCCGAAAAGGCATCATGATCTATGCCAAGCCGTATCGCAAAGCGTTCGCAGGCGTATTCTTCTGCACGCTGATCGCGGTATTCGCCGACCTGCTCCAGCCTTATCTCGTCAAGATCGTCATCGACGACCACCTCATGAAAGGCAGGACGGAATTTCGGCCGCTGCTGCTCATCGGCGTCCTGTATCTTCTTCTGTCCATTCTCGCGCTGCTGTTCTCCTATCTGCAGAACAACCTGATCCAGCGCACCGGCCAAGGCATCGTGGCAAGCCTCCGCAAGGACTTGTTCCGCCATATATCCCGGCTGTCCCCGTCTTTCTTCGACCGGACGTCGAGCGGCAGCCTCGTGACGCATGTATCCAGCGACACGGAGACGGTCAGCCAATTTTTCACCCAGGTGCTGATGAGCCTCATGCGCGACGGGATGACGCTGCTGCTCATCATCGTGCTCATGTTCCAGCTCGATCCCGTGCTCGCTTCCTACAGCATGGTGCTGCTTCCCGTCATCGGCATCATCGCGTTCTCCTTCCGCAGCTACATGCGCAAGACGTACCAGCTGTCGCGCAGCCGACTGTCGCGCCTGATCGCCTTCACGGCCGAGAACCTCTCCGGCATGAATCTGGTGCAGGCTTTCCATCAGGAGAAGGAGCAGGAGCGCCAGTTCGCCGAAAAGAACGAAACGTACTTCGAGGCCAATCTGAGGGAAATCCGCACGAACGTGCTGTTCAACCGCTCCTTCGACCTGCTGGGCAACCTGTCGGTCGCCTTCATCGCCTGGCTCGGAGGCCGCGCCGTCCTGGGCGAAAGCCTGGAATTCGGCATCCTGTATGCGTTCATCACGTATATCCGGCAGTTTTTCCAGCCCATCAATGCGATTACACAGCAATGGAATACGCTGCAATCCGCCTCCGTATCGATGGACCGGATCTGGGGCCTGCTTAGCACCAAGCCCGATCTTCCGGATGAAGGAAAAGCCTCCTTCCCGGTCTTGAACGGGGGCGGCAGTCCGAAGGTCAGCGGCGCCATCGATTTCCGCAACGTGACGTTCGGCTATGGGGACGGGGAGCCGGTCATCAAGGCGCTGAGCCTGAGAATCCGTCCCGGAGAGAGAATCGGCATCGTCGGCACGACAGGAGCCGGCAAAAGCTCGCTGATCAGCCTTCTGTGCCGGTTCTACGACGTGCGGAAGGGTTCGGTGCGGATCGACGGCATCGACGTGCGCGAGCTCCCTCTCGCCACGCTCAGCCGGACGGTCGGGCTGGTCCAGCAGGAGCCGTACCTGTTCTCGGGCTCGATCATCGACAACATCCGCCTGTTCGACACCCGCTTCAGCCGGGAGCAAGCGATGGAGCTTGCCGGTTCGTCGGGGCCGACGCTTTGATCCGCCGTCTGCCGGACGGTTATGACACGATGCTGAGCGAAAAAGGCAGCGGACTGTCCACCGGAGAGCGGCAGCTGCTCAGCTTTGCCCGCATCGTGCTCTATCAGCCTGCCATTCTCGTGCTGGACGAGGCGACGGCGAATCTCGACTCCAGCACCGAGCAGCTCGTCCAGCGGGCGCTGGACGCCGTTGCGGCGGGAAGGACGACACTCGTCATCGCCCATCGCATTTCGACTGTCATGGATGCGGACCGCATCATCGTCATGCGCAGCGGCATCATCGCCGAGCAGGGCAGCCACGAGGAGCTGGTCCGGCAGCGCGGCTATTACGAGCAGCTGTTCCGCCATTCCCAGGGCCGCCCGGAAGAACGCGGAGCCGGCTAGACAGCCCGTAGACCAAACAAGCAGCCCCCGACGGATGCGATGCCGCATCTTCGGGGGCTGCTTGTTTGTCGAGTTCAATTAATCGAGAATACGGCGCATTCCCGCCTCGGCGAACTTCACGTTGTCCGGCAGGCCGTACTCACGGCGCAGATCGATATCATGCGACATATGCGTCAGCAGCATTTCGCCCGGCTGCAGCTCCTCCCGCAGCTCCAGAGCTTCCGTGACGTCGTATACGGAGCGCCCGGCGTAAGGATAGGGCTCGCGGTAAAAGCTCGTCCCGAGCACGATGAGATCGGCGCCGCGCAGCGGCGCCTTCTGCATTTCGTCAAGGCCGATGGAATCCGAGCAGTAGACCCAGGCGTATCCGGTCTCGCCATGGTCGAACCGATAGGCGTACGAATAACCGTTGAATCCATGATGGACGCGCCAGCTTCGAATGCTCCAGCAGCCGATCACGAGCGGCTCTTCGATCGGCGTGAAATCGATCCATCGGTCCAGCCAGGGAAAGCGGGCCCGAATATCGGGGATGACCTCGGCGGGAGCGTGTGCCTGGCCCCTCTGCTTCGTCCATCTGCATGCATCCGCCCACTCCACGAGGCCGCCGATATGGTCGAAGTGCGCATGCGTGATCAGCATTCTCCTGATCGAGCGCAAACCTGCCGCTTCCATCTGCCTGCCCCAGTCGGGTCCGCAGTCGATCAGCGTCACATCGTCCGGAGAGCCGCCGCCTTCCAGTCCGTCGATCCGCACGAGGGAGCGCAGCCTCCGGTTCCTGCCGGTCTTCCTTGCTTCCTCGCACACGGAGCAACTGCAATAAACCCGCGGCACTCCAAGCGAATCGCCGGTGCCGAGGAAGGTCAGCACGGCCGGTGCCGAAGCCATCAGAGCGGAAGCAGGGCGATAAATTCCCGTTCTCGGATGCCCTGAACCATGTCGTACCATTCCCGAGGCTTGCGCTCGATTGCCGAATAGTAGGTTTCCAAAAACTGAGCGGCCAGAGCTCCCGGAATCTCGTCACGGAGCTCGTCCGTCGGCAGGAAGCCGAGGTCCAGGCCGCTTACCGCTCCGCCTTCCAAATCCCAGGAAGGATGGACATAGGCGAGATCCAGTCGCTTGTAGCCGATATGGGACAGCACCTCGCGCCTGACGATCGGATTCATCGGGCTGACGCCTCCGAATTCATGCCCGGTGCGGTAAGGATCGTAAATCTCCGCGAACATGCCGAGCGGCTCCGTTGCGGATTCCTTGGCCAGCCGATCCAGCTCCCGCTCGCGGCTGCGCATCAGGAAACGCCCGATGCCGAGGCCCGGCCGGCCGATGATCGTAAGTCCGTCATGGCGACCCGCATGTCCGGATAATAGCGGTATTCCGTGGCGCCGACCGCCTCGCCCTCATGCAGGGCGACGCAGACATGGATGGACGGGTCGAGCAGCGGCTCCCGCCACAGGTCGTAGGCGAGCACCTCTTCCGGCGGAAACACCTCCTGCAGCAGGCGGTGGAGCTTGGGGAACTGCGGATCATCAATGGACACAATGCGGTGGAATTCCATGTATACGGCCAACTCCTTCTTTTTTTTGATCAGGTTTCTTTCTTAAGACTCCTGGATGAGGAACGGATTGCGCCATTCCATCAGTGCGGCATAGTGGCAGGATTCCTCATCCTCCAAATAGTTCTCCGCAATCCCGGCCGGCATCCTGCCGCAGCGGAGCAGAAAAGACAAAACCGGGTCATGGAGGTCGCCCTTCAGCACGGCGGCCACATACTGCTGCGGCTTCAGCTCGGCGGCATGACGATGGTAGCCCGGCAGCCGGCCGCCGCCAAGCAGCCTTGCCTTGCCCAGATGCACGACTGTTTCGTACATCGTCTGCATCAGCCACTTGCCGATGCCGCTCTTGCGATGCTCGGGCCGGACGCATATATCCACGACATAGAGAGTGTCCCCCTCCGGATCGTGATTCCGGATATAGCCGCTGTCGGTGACGGTTGCCCAGTCATGGTTTCCGGCGAGGCTTCCGTCCGTCAGCATGCCGGTCATGGACCCGACGATCTCCCCATCCACGACAGCGCATAGGGCTCCTTCCGGGAAGCGGGCTGCATGCTCGCGGATCTGCTCCCGGTTCCAGAGCAGCTCCTGAGGATAAGGAGGCGGGAAGCTCGCTTCCTGCACCCGGATCAATCCCTCCGCATCTTCAAGGCCGTAGCGGCGAATCGCCGCTTCTACCGGCTTGCCTGCGTGGATCACGTACAGTTTTTTCAGCATCTGATGATTCCTTCCTTCTCCCCGGCTTCTGTCAGCTCCAATCCCCATACAGATCCGTACGCCGGTCTCTCCACGTCGTCACGGAGCCGCTCCGGCGGACGTCCTCGAGCAAGGACAGGTCAAGGTCGGCCACGATCAGCATATCGCGGTTTTCCGTCCCTTCGCACATGATGCCCTTCGGAGGGAACGGAATATCGTTCGGAGTGATGACGGCCGCCTGGCCGTAATTGGCTCTCATGAAGTCTACCCGGCGCAAGGAACCGACCGTTCCGGTCGTCACGATATAGACCTGGTTCTCGACGGCCCGGGCATGGCAGCAGTAGCGCACGCGGTAAAAGCCGTGGCGGTCATCCGTGCAGGAAGGACAGAAGATGACGTCCGCCCCTTTGGCACGGGCCATGCGCACGATTTCGGGAAACTCGATGTCGTAGCAGGTCAGCATCGCGATCTTGCCGTACGGAGTGTCGAACACTTCCAGGCCGTCTCCGGCGGACATGTTCCATTCCTCCACTTCTGTCGGCGTCAGATGGATTTTGGCTTGCGTGCGCATGCTCCCGTCGGGTCCGAACAAATACGCCGTGTTTCTGAGCTTGCCCTCCGCCGTGCGGACGACGTGGGTGCCTGCGATGATGTGCATGCCGTATTCCCGGGCAAGGCCGGCGAACAGCCCTTCGTACGCCTCCGTGAAGTCCGGCAGCGACTGTATGCCGAGCGCTTTGCCGTCCTCTCCTCTGATGCTGAGCAGCTGCGTCGTCATGAATTCGGGGAACAGCAGGAACTGGGTTCCATATTCCGAGGCATTGCGGACATAATGGGCGGCTTGAGCGGCGAATTCGTCAAAGGAATCGATATCGGCCAGTTCATACTGGACCGCGCTTACGCGGAATTTCATCATTAACCTCCTTTAATAAACGGCCAACCAATTATGAGAGGATTCTCACCGTATTCTCATAAAGCCTTTTACATCGCGGTTTGGTTGGGTTTTCTTTCTTTCTGGAAATGATTAGGATACAAAAGGTGTGTTATGATCCTTTTTGTAAGCAACACTACATAATCAACGTACACCATGATGGAGGGACACCACAAGACATGCGCACAAGCAAATGGAAAAAGACGATCATGAACATCGGCCTCTGCGCTGTCATTGGAGTGTCGGGACTCGCTCTTGGCTCTGCATCGACAGCACATGCCGCGACGCCGCAGGCGGAAAAGCTTCTCTCCTACGGCAAGCAGTATTTGGGCGTTCCTTACCGCCTCGGAGCTCCTAGCGGCGTTACATACGCATTCGACTGCTCTTCGTTCACCCAATACGTCTACAAGAAAACCGGCGTCTCCCTGCCAAGGACTTCTAGCGAGCAGGCCGCCAAGGGAGTCAAGGTGACCCGCGGCTATCTCAGCAAGGGCGATCTCGTCTTCTTCACCGGCAGCTCCGGCAAGAGCATCGGCCACGTCGCCATCTACGCCGGCTCCAACAAGATTCTGCACACCTACGGCAAGACGGGCGTGACGATCTCCAGCCTCGGCACCTCCTACTGGAACAATCACTACGTCACCGCCAAGCGCGTCCTGTAGAGAATTCCTTACGAACGATGATAAAAGCCGCATCGCCTTCGATACCGAGGGCGTGCGGCTTTTTTGCTTTCATTGCGGCCAAAAGGCCGGCAGCGCTACCGGCCGCCGTTGCCTTTCAGCGTCTGCGGGAATTGGAGCGTAATCGTCGTTCCTTTGCCCGGCTTGCTGAATACGTCGATCTGTCCTTCATGGAGCTCGACGATCCTCTTGGCGATCGAGAGGCCGAGCCCGACGCCGCCGGTCGTGCGGCGGCGCGCCCCGTCCACGCGGTAAAACCGCTCGAACAGATAAGGAATCTCGTTCTCGGGAATGCCGATGCCCTTGTCCGTCACATGGACGCGCACGGACTGCTTGACCGCGCTCACCGTGACGTCGATCGGCTCCTTGCTGTACTTGATGGCGTTGTCCAGGAGGATGACGAGCAGCTGGCGAATCTTGTCCTTGTCGCCCGACATCTTCAGTCCGCCTGCGGAAGTATGGACCCGGATCGGACGCTGGAACGTCGCCTGCAGCATGCCGGCCAGCTCGTCGACCATCTGCACGACGTCGAACGTCTCCAGATTCAGCCAATCCTCCTGCTCCGCTTCGGCCAGCATGAGCATCGATTTGGTGAGGTTCTGCAGGCGCTCCGCTTCCTTGGCGATCGCATCGATCGCCTCTTCGCGGATCGCGGCGTCGTCGCGGCCCCAGCGCTTCAGCATGCCCGCGTAGCTGACGATGACGGTCAGCGGCGTCTTCAGCTCATGCGACGCGTCTGCGACGAACTGCTTTTGACGGGCGAACGTGCGGTCCAGCCTCTCGATCATCTGGTTGAAGGCGCGGAGGAGCTGGAGCAGCTCGGCCGACTCCTCCTTGTCCCCCATCTCGATCTTGCGCAGCTTGCCGCTGCGGTCGATCTCCCTCATCGTCTGCACCATCTGCTGGATCGGGGCTGTCAGCCTCGAGGTGAACCAGTACGTGCCGAAGATCGCGAACAGGATCGCGCCGATGCTGGTCACGGACAAGGCCGCTACGAGCACCTTCATGTAGCTGTCCTGAAGATTGAGCTTGCGCTCGATCTCCAGCATGCCGATGATCTCGGAATCCTGGTAAAGCGGCACCTTCATGAACAGAACCCTCGTGCTGCCGACAAACCTTTCCCCCGACTCCCGGTAGGCGACGAACTTGACCGGCAGCGCCAGCAGGTCCGTATCGGAGCCCTGCAGATTGACCGTCTTGCCTTCCGGACTGATGATCCGGATCAGCTCGTTGACGTTGTAGAACTCCCTGAGCAGCCCTTCGTCCGCGAGATGCGTCTTGTCGTTCAGCTTGTTGTTCTCCAAAATCAGGTTCACCTTGTTCATCATGACCTGCTGCTCGCTGCGCGTCGTGATCTTCGTCATGAACAAGTAGACGAAGATGTTGAACAGGATGAGGATGAAGATGAGCCAGAAGATCGTGAAGAGGGTGAACCGCTTGCGGAGAGTCATGCCTCCGGCTCCTTCATCATGTAGCCGACTCCGCGCACCGTATGGATCAGCTTGTGTCGGAAGCCCTTGTCCAGCTTCTGGCGGAGGTACCTAATATAGACGTCGACGAGATTCGTCTCGCCCATGAAGTCGTATCCCCATACTTCCGACAGGATTTCTTCCCGGGACTTCTCTTCGTTCTTATGCTGCGCCAAATAGACGAGCAGCTCGAACTCGCGCGGCGTCAGGTCGATGGCGAGCTCCTTGCGGAACACCTTGCGGGTGCGCAGCTCGACCGTCAGATCGCCGATCTTGAGCAGATCGGAACCTTCGGATTCCTTCGGATTCTGCTGGAAGATGCGCAGCAGATTGCGCACGCGCGCCAGCAGCTCCTCCATCGCGAAGGGCTTGGTGATGTAGTCGTTGGCGCCGTGCTCGAATCCGCTGACCTTGTCGGGCACGTATCCCGGGCTGTGATGAGAATGACGGGGATGGGATTGCCTGCCTGGCGGAGCCGGCGCAGCACCTCGATGCCGTTCAGCTCCGGCAGCATGACGTCGAGCAGGACCAGGTCCCACTCTCCCGAGGATGCCTGCAGAAAGCCGCTGCGCCCGTCCGGGGCGTGGCCGACATGATAGCCTTCATGCTCCAGCTCCAGCTGGAGGATGCGCGCGATGCTTTCTTCATCCTCGATAACCAGCACACGTTCATTCATTCTTGGATGTCACCTGCTTTCGGGTAGATTGGCGGCGCCGCCGCCTGGCTGTCAAGCCGGCTGTCGAGATCCGGAACCGCGGTCGACGGATCCTGACAGCCGGATACTCATGATGCCCGCTTGAACAGCATGCCCTATATCAGTTCTGCGCCTGACGCTCCATCGACCAGGCCTCTACATCCCATGTCTTCGTTACCCAGTCCTCATAGAAATCAGGTTCGTGGGAGACAAGGACGATCGTGCCCCGGTAGGACTGGAGCGCGCGCTTCAGCTCGGCTTTGGCTACGACGTCCAGATGGTTCGTCGGCTCGTCGAAGAGGATCCAGTTGCTTTCGCGCAGCATCAGCTTGCACAGCCGCACCTTGGCCTGCTCGCCGCCGCTCAGCTGGCTCAGGCTGCGGGTGATATGCTCGTTCTTGAGGCCGCAGCGGGCAAGAGCCGCGCGGACCTCATGCTGGTTCATGAAAGAGAACTCGTTCCATACATCCTCGAGCGGCGTCAGCCCCGGAGCCTTCGCCTCCTGCTCGAAGTAGGCCGGCAGCAGGTAATCGCCGCGGTACACCGTTCCATCGAGCGGCTCGATGCGGCCCAAAATGGTTTTGAGCAGCGTCGACTTGCCGACGCCGTTGCAGCCGACGATGGCGATCTTGTCGCCGCGCTCGATCAGCATGTCCATCTTTGGCAGGAGCGGGCTCGAATAGCCGATGGAAAGGCCTTTCGCCTCGAAGATCGTCTTGCCGCTCGTCCGCCCTTCGTTGAAGCTGAACGTCGGCTTCGCCGCTTCTTCCGGCTTGTCGATGCGGTCGATCCGGTCCAATTGCTTCTCGCGGCTCTTCGCCCGGCCGGAGGTGGAGGCTCTGGCTTTGTTGCGCTGGATGAAGTCTTCCTGCTTCTTGATGAACTCCTGCTGCTTCTCGTATGCTCCCAGATGCTGGGCTTTATTCATCTCGGCCATTTCCAGGAATTTCTCGTAGTTGCCCGTGTAGCGGGTCAGGCGGGAAAACTCCAGATGGTAGATGACGCTGACGACGGCGTTCATGAAGCCGGTGTCATGGGAGATCAGGATGAACGCATGGGGATAATTGCGCAGATAGTTCGCCAGCCAGGAGATATGCTCATCATCCAAATAGTTCGTAGGCTCGTCGAGCAGAAGGACCGTAGGCTTCTCCAGCAGGAGCTTGGCCAGCAAGACTTTGGTCCGTTGTCCGCCGCTGAGGGCCGTGACGTCGCGGTCGAGGCCGATGGCGCTGAGCCCGAGGCCGTTCGCCATTTCGTCCACCTTCACGTCGAGCAGGTAATAATCCCCGATCTCGAGCTCCTCCTGGATCTCGCCCATGCGTTCCAGCAGGACGTCCAGGTCGGCGTCCGGCTCGCCCATGGCGGCCGTCACCTCGTTCAGCTCCTTCTCCAGCTCCAGCAGCGGCCCGAAGGCGTCGCGCAGCACGTCGCGGATCGTCTTGCCCGCTTCCAGCTTCGTATGCTGGTCGAGGTAGCCGTATCGGATTTTGGGTGTCCATTCCACTCGGCCCTCGTCCTTCAGCTGCTTGCCGGTCAGGATGTTCATCATCGTCGACTTGCCGGTGCCGTTCGCGCCGACCAAGCCTACGCGCTCGCCTGCGAGCAGTCGGAACGACACGTCCCTGAACAGGACGCGGTCTCCGAATGTATGCGATAAATTTTCAACGGTCAGTAAGCTCATGTAAGTTCCATTCTCCATTCCTGTCTTTATGCAGAGAAAATATCCCGATTAGGGTTCCTAATGGGATATTGTATCACATTATGGGGCTGCTTGGCTTCCCCTTCCGAGAAGAGGCTTGGGATCGCCATGCTGGAAGCGGATTCGAACCCGCCGCTTGCGGCAGCTGCGGCCGGGTGACTAGGCCGCCGCCGTCTTATTGTTGAGAAAGAACAGCATTGAAGCCGCCAGCAGAAGGAGCAGAATGCCGATGACGACGCTCGCTGTTCCGTTTTCATAGGAAATGATCAGCATCAGCTCCCAGCGGGTTCTTGGCCCGGAATCGGGGCCGCTGCTGGAAGGATACGCATACGCAACGGGCAGAAGCCCGAATAGAATCAAGGCGGCGCCTAGAGCCGCCATCAAGATGTAGCCTGCTTTCATATCCGCACCTCCCGGTTCTCTACTTGTCATATTACCATAAATTGGAGAAAGTGCGAACGGCTGCGCAGACCCTTAGAAAGGAGGCCAGCCTTCCATAAACGGACTCGCGGCACGAATCTCCTTGCAGGAAATCGGTTTGGTCCTCTCTATCCCGGAAGCAACGCCGACAAAGCTCCCAATGCCTGACGGAGCGCAGCGGCCGCATTCCCTTTGCGCGGCAGCGGCATTCCTTCCCAGAGCAGCGCGTACCATTCGGACGGCTCCAGATAAGGAATTACGATGGCCGGCTTTTCCGGGAGCAGCGCCAGCCATTCCGCCCTTTCCGGGAACGGAGCGTCCTTGCAGGCCGCCCACACCGTACGGAGCCCCGCAGCTTCCCGCATCCGCAGCAGCCGGTTCAGGGCGGCGATTCTCGCTTTGCTCCAACGTGCGGGATTGGGATCCGCGCAGACGACGAGCAGCCCGGAACCGGAAGCCCACTCTTCCGCTAAGGCGGCCTCATGCCAGCGGGACGACCAGTCGACGATGACGGCGCCTTCGCCGCCTCCGGAAGCCATCAGCCGGAAGCGCGCATCCTGATCGGCAGCCGCGGCGGGAGCAGGCTCGGGATGGAGCACCTGCCAGGATGCGCGGACGCCTCCGAGACGCCGGTAGCGGGGGTCGGGCCCATCCGGGGCAGGAGGCAGCGCCGGGCTTCCGATCAAGGCGCAGTATTCGGGCTCTCCCCCTGGAGCCTCGATCAGCTGGAAAGGCCGCCCCTTCTCCTCCAAATACCGGGCCAGCATCAGGCACAAAAACGTCGCCCCGCTCCCCGGTGAGAGAGACAGCACCGACACGGTTCCGGGCAAAGCGCCTCCGGCAAAGCCGAGCGCCGCCGCCTTGCCGTTGTCGGCCAAGCCCGCACCAGCGCTGTCGGCCCATAATCGGATTTCCCTGGCCGCCTCCTCCATGGATGGCAGCCGGTCTTCCGGCCGCCGCTCCAGCATGTTCAAAAGCCATGGAGGCAGCACTTCCCCTTCCCTCCTTCCGTGGAAGCCTTCGCGGCATTCGCCGCCGAGCATCAGCCAGCGCACGAGACGGCCAAGCCCGTAAACGTCGGTGCGGGAATCGCTCTGCCCTCCCGATTCCTGCTCCGGAGCCGCAAAACCCGGCGTTCCCAGCCGGCGCGTATCGAATCGGCTGCCCGGCTTGTAGCTGCGCGCGATGCCGAAGTCGATGAGCCTGACCCTTCCCTCCTTGTCGATCATGACGTTGGACGGCTTCAAGTCCCGGTGGATGACAGGCGGCTGCTGGCGGTGCAAGTACGACAGCGCCGAGCAGAGCTGCAGCGATATCGCCGCCGTTTCGTGGAGTTCGAGCCCTCTGCCCCGCGCCTTGACCGCCTGCTGGAGAGTCTGGCCGTCGATGTAGTCCATGACGAGCATCTCGCCGGAGCCCGGGCTCGGAGGATAATAATCCAGCAGCTGAGGCAGGTGGGGGTGCTCGAGCCTCATGAGCATGAAGGCTTCCTCCGCCGTCAGGGCAGCCCGGTCGGCCGCATTTATTTTTAACGCCCTTAATTTATTGTTCAGCCGGGTATCCTCCACGGCGTACACTCGGCTCATCCCCCCGCGTCCGATTTCCGCCGCCACTCTATACCGGCCGCCTACCAAGCTGCCTGCGGCCAGGCCATCCCTATTCAGATAAATGTCAGCCGTATGTTCTTCCATGTCCCTCAGCCTCCCTCGCCATGCGGCCTGGAATGCAAAAACCCGGCTATGGCGCAGCATCTCCAAAGAGAGCCTGCGCATAGCCGGGATGCTTTCCCGCTTGCCACTTCGTATAAAATGGATGAGTTATTTCTTCTTCAAATACAGGGTCATTTCCTCCCTGTTGTGGAACAGCTGCCTGGCGCCGAGAATGTCGAAAGCCGCAGACAGGCGGCTCTTTACTTCCCGGATCGTCTGCAGCGGCTTGCGGTGCATCAGCTTGACCGTCACAATCGCCGTCCCGCCCTGCTGCAGAGCCGGAACGAGATCGAGGACGAGCTTCGTCATCTGCATCGGGCTCCAGCTCATATCGCAGACGAGCAGATCGAAAGCGCCGGGCTGGAAGCTCACTTCAGCCGCATTTTTGCGGAGCACGGTCAACGTCCGGTAAGCGAGCAGCGACGGATGGAGCTCGGCGGGATCGATAGCGGTCACCCGCAGCCCGCGCTCCAGCAGGAGCGACGTCCACCCTCCCGGAGCCGCGCCGATGTCGACCGCGTTCCGGAAGGAGGCGTAATCGAGCCCGAACTCTCTTTCCGCCTCCAGAAGCTTGAACTTGGCCCTGGAGATCTGCCCTTCCTCCTTCTGGAAGCGTACCGCTCCGCCCGGCCAGTCGGACAGCATCTCGGCAGGCGTTCCGATGCCGGCATACAGCGTATCCCGGGATGCATATACCGCGACAAGAATCTCGGGATGCTTCTGTTCCGGCTCCGCCCCGCACTGCTCCAGCATTGCGGCCGCGACGGCTTTTGTATCCGCCGCAGAATAAGGATAAGGGCTTCCCTCCGCTTTGCGTACGTGGACGCCCGCGCGCTTGCCCTCGAGCTTGCCGCGGGAGAGCCGGATCCAGTCGCTGAGCCAGTCCAGGTCGTCCGCATCGGCCGAAATCGACCGAACAACGTCCACGGGCTGCAAATGCCTCAGGAAAATCGGCTGTTCCGCCTTGATGGACGCCAGCACCGCCTCTTGTTCAAGCGGCACTTCAAACAGAAAAGCTTCCCCCCGGGGAAAGCTGCGTGATGGAGATGCCTTCGAATTGCCTGCGAAGCTCTTCCATCGCATAGGATGCATAACTTTTATTCGCCGTTCCGATCCACTGACTCAACCTGCTGCACCATCCGTTCCTACTTTGATCCAAGGCCTGCCATGCGCCCATTCCACCGTCAGCGGAAGCTCATAGGCATCGCCGAGCACGCGTTCCGTCAGCACTTCCTCCTTGGGTCCGGAAGCAATCAGCCTTCCGTCCTGAAGCAAGGCGACATGAGTAAACATAGGCATGATTTCTTCCATATGATGAGTGACATAAATGACGGTCATGCTGCGGCTTCCAAGCTTGCCCGTCTCCGCGAGCAGCTTCTCGCGCTCATACAGGTCCAGTCCGGAGCAAGGCTCGTCCAGAATCAGGATGGCCGGGTCGCTCATGAGCGCTCGCGCCAGCAGCACTTTCTTGCGCTCCCCTTGCGACAGCGTTCCGAACGGCTGCAGGGCGGCATGGCCGAGCCCGCATTCCTCAAGGAGTCTCAGCGCCTTGTCCTTCACGTCTTCCGGGATCTCTTGGTAAAAGCGCAAAAAAGCATACTCTCCCGTAGCCACCACTTCCCATACAGGGTCGGCAAGAGCCAGCTTCTCCACGAGCGACTGGCTGATGTAGCCGATCCTCTTTCGCACCTCGCGGACATCGCATTCCCCGTACCGGTTGCCCAGCACCTCGACCGTTCCGGCTGTCGGGAACATATAGCCCGTCAGCATTTCGAGAAGCGTCGTTTTGCCGGAGCCGTTGCGGCCCAGCACGACCCACTGCTCGCCCGGCTGAACGGTCAGGCTGACATCCTGAAGAATCTCGCGTTCCTCTCGCTGCAGCCTCAAATGCTGCAAGGATATGATTGTCATGCTGCTCACCCGTTCTTCTCTTGAATTGATGCGGCACCGGCCGTTCCGCCGCCTACCGCCCTGGCAAGCGTCTCTTCCGGCATGGAGGCATAGGAAAGACGGCTTCCTGCCGGAAGCGAGTCCGACAGGAGCTTGTACATCATTTGCCTGCCTTCCGTACTGGATGTGTGCAGATAAATTTCCTGCGGATAACGGCCGCTCTCTGCGATATAGCGGGCAACCTCGATTCCCGTGGGCTCGCCCCAGCCGAGGTCGAAATCCAGGGAGAGAATGCCGATGTCCCCGGAAGCGATGAGGGCGATGCATTCCTCGGCATTCCGGGCATGAACGAAGCCTTCCGGACAACGGCGGAAATCATCTAAATAGACATGGATCAAGTCCGTTCCTCCCATGACTTCATGATCGACAGCTGCTCCCGGTGCGTGCCGTCTGCGCCGGAAGCCGTCTCCAGGACGGCGGGAATGCCGGGGAGGGCTTCAAGCAGCCACCGGAGTCCGGCGTCGCCTACAACGCCTTCTCCCAGCCGGGCATGGCGGTCGCGCCGCGAACCGCTGCCGTAGGCGGAGTCGTTGAAATGAAGGGCGGCGATATGGTCCAGGCTGCCGGCCTTCTCCGCGTCGGCATGCCACTGCGCTCCGGGGTCGCCTTTCCATATTCCGCTGGCGAACAGATGGCAGCTGTCGAGGCAGAAGGCGATCTTGGAAGGCTCGCGGCAGAGCGAGCGCACTTGCGCCAGCTCCTCCAGCGTCATGCCCATGAAGCCGTGATTGCCGGCTTGATTCTCGATAAGAAGCTTGCATTTGCCGTCCCAGCGGCTTGTGATGTCATCCAGCGTCCCGATCATCAGCCGGTAGCCTTCCAGCGGATCCGCGCCTTTGTAAATGCCGAAATGGACGACGACGCCAAGCGATCCGCATGCCTCCGCGATGTCGAGATCGTTGAGCAAAGATTCGGCTGTCCGCTCGCGGACGGAAGCATCCTCCGAGGCCAGGTTGTTCGGATAAGGAGAATGGGCGATGGACGACAGTCCATGCTCCTGACACCATTCCTTGCAGCGCTGGGCGTCGCGGCGATCGAACGTTTTGACGCCGAGACTGCGAGGATTTTTGGGGAAGTATTGGAAAGAGCCGCAGCCGAGGGCCGAAGCCCTTTCCGCCGCGGCCCGATATCCGCCTCTGGTGCTGAGATGGCAGCCGATCCGGTTGTCTGGCATGGCTCAGGATTCCTTCTGGCAATCCGGACAAAAGAATACTTTGCGCGAAGACATTTCATGCTGCTCGATCGTCCCGCCGCAGCGGTAGCATTCGCCGCCCGGACGGTCATAGACTTTGCAATCGTCGTTATAGCCGCCTGTCGACTCGTCTCCGGCCTGGAACGGATGCTCCATATAACCGCCTCGGGTGCGCGCCTCCAGCAGCATGGAATGCATCGCGTCGTACAGCCGCGAGAAGGACTCCTCGCTCAGCGCGCCGAGCTTGGCGTCCGGGCGCAGCTTCGCTTCCCAGGCGATCTCGTCGGAATAGCAGTTGCCGATGCCGGCGATGACGCTCTGGTCCACCAGCACCGTCTTCAGGGCGCTCCGCTTCTTGGCCTGGAGCCTGGCGGTGAACGCGGCCAGCGTCAATCTCGGATCGAAAGGCTCGGGACCGAGCGCGGCCAGCTTCCCTTCGGTTTCCTTGGCGGAGAGCAGATGCAGGTAGCCGAGCCGCAGCCCGATGAAATACAGGTTGCCGCTGTCGAGGTCCAGCTGAACCTGAACGGTTCTGTCGGGCCGCTCTTCATCGGAACCGTAGAACATCCAGCCCCCCAGCATCAGATGCAGAAGCAGCCTTTCTCCGTTGTCCAAATGAAAAATCAAATGCTTTCCGCGCCGCTCGACGAACCAGATCGTACGGCCCTCCAGCCTGGAGACGAACTCTCCGGCCGGAAGATTGACCGACTTCTCCCGCTCGACGGCGACCTTTCGAATCCGCTGCCCGGTGACGGAAGCGCCCAGCAGCATCCGATAGTGGTCCATTTCAGGATATTCCGGCATGAAGTCTCGCTTCCTTTCCCTCGTGTTGTTCTTTTTATCGCCCTATGTACTTCAATATATACGATTGCAGATCGGCGAGCGAGCCGCAGGCGGCATCGGGCTCGGCATCCGCCGCTTCCGCGTAGCGGGCATAATTGTCCGGGGTCGTCAGTCCCGTCAGCACAAGAATGGTGCCGCAGCCGCTGTTCTTGCCCGCGGCGATGTCGGTCGCCAGATTGTCGCCGACGACAAATGCCTCTCCTGCCGTCAAACCTAGCCTTTCCAGCGAATAATCCATCAGGATCTTCTCCGGCTTGCCGATGACGACAGGCTTTACTCCCGATGCGGCGGCAAGCATCGCTCCGATGGAGCCCGCTCCCGGAAAGAGCCCTCCATGGGAAGGCAGCAGCAGATCGGGGTTCGTCAGGATGAATTCCGCTCCCGCCAGCAGCTCTCTCACCGCTTCGGAAGCCTTGGCGTAGGAGAAGGCGCGGTCGATGCCCTGGACGACGAGATCGGCATCCCGATCGACCAGCATCAGGCCCGCCTGCTCCAGCTCTGCCGCCAAGCCTTCTTCTCCGATCAGGAACACCCTGCCGCCCGGAAAGCGTTCGGCCGCATATCGCGCTGCCGCCTGGGAAGAGGTGCATACTTCGTCCGCTTCCGCATCCACGCCCATCTCCCGCAGCCTCTTAGCGACGGCCTCGGGACTGGAGGAGGAGTTGTTCGTCACATATTTGTAGGGAACTCCACCATCGCGAAGCGCCCTCACAAGAGAACCGGCCCCATCGACAGCCTGCTCGCCCCGATAGATCGTTCCGTCGAGGTCGAGCAGGAGGCCGCCGATCGGCCGGTCCGGCGCCGGCATTCCCGGCAAGCTGTACGTTTTCGTCATCTGTCAACCTCCAGCATGGCGCCGCCCCCTCCGCATTTGCGGCGGAGCCTGTCGCGCCGCTTGAGCAAGGCTTCCTGCCCGGCCCGCTCCTTGGCGCTGCGGTAAGCATGCGGCCTGCACGCGAACAGCCCGATCGCTTCTTCCGCATAGGCGAGAGCCGAGTGGACATCCTTGCGCTTGTGTTCGTAGAACATGGCCAGCTCCACATGGGCGTCCACATTCGGAATAAGCGCCGTCCTCATGCAGGCGGCGGCTTTCTGCCACAATACCACAGCCCGGTCCCAATTGCCAGTTTTCTTCGCCCTCATCGCCAGCGAGTGCCAAGCCGAAGGAGCCGGCTCCTCCGAGGCTTCCACCATGGCGAAAAGACGCTCGGCGTCAGCCGTCCGGCCCATCTTCTCCAGCCATAATCCGGTGCGCAGCCGCTCTTCGTTCTCCTCGGGCATCGGCATCCGCTCTCCGATGGCCCCGGCGAGCAAATGGCCGAAGCGGATGCCCAGGCAGGCAAGGGTGACCATATCCTGTTCGTTATGGCGGAATACGCCCTCCAGCACATCGGGATCGCCTTCCGCCAAATAGTGGAAGTAAAGCGCCGGCGCCAGCGATCCCGGCACATCGTCCGTTCGGAAGATGCCGAGACGCTCTTCTTCGACATGGCTGAGCTTGCAGGAGACAAGCGTGTTTTTCCATATGCTTCTCGACGGGTGGAGAAAATCGAGATGCAGCAGCTCAGGCGTCCCGCGGAAGCCGTTCATGATGAACCGGGATTGAACGAGCGGCCAGTCGAAGGAGCGCCCGTTGTACGTTCCGAGCCAGCGGAAGCGCGGCAGCAGGAGCAGCAGCTCCTGAAGCATCGCCCTCTCCTCGGCGGGATGGCGGATCAGGAACTGACGCAGGATGAAGGCTCCATCCTCGAAATACGCCAGCCCCATCATGAACGGAACGTTGCCCGTTCCGGCTCCGAGGCCGGTCGTCTCCAAGTCGAGGAAGAGGACGTTCTCGGCATGAGGCGCTTCGCCTGCCTCCGGATGGAAGGCGCCGAGCTGTCCCGCCGTTCCGGCCCATTCCGAGAGAAAATGATGCCCGCTGCGGTGGCTGAGCGGCAGCGTGATCCGCCTCTCCAGGCAATCGCCGGCTTCGTTCGCGACGAGCTTCACGCCGTGGCGGTCCCATTCCGGGCCGGCCGAAGCCAGCCCGCCCGCTGCCGCTTCGGATGCAGATGGTTCCTGCACCGGCTGTTTCTCCGGAAGATCAGCGGATGCGGGAGACGCGGCGGCTTGATCCTCTGCGTCTGCAGGCTTGATTCCCTTCAACCGGTTCATTTTCTCGCGCAGGCTGCTCATGAGCCGCCTCCTCTCTTTTCGCTTCCGCTGTCGGCCATGGATCCATGCCGCTCTTGCCGGGCTTCCGGCACAAGTTTTCCGGCCTTCACGAGCCTATTCTTCATTGCCCGCCTTGCGGGCCTGTCCGCCTTGACGATCCTGTAAGCTTTCATAACCGCTCCAGAAGCCGGAGGCTTCTGCGCTTGAGGTCGCTTCCTTCCATTTCCGTGCCGATGCAGGAAGGGCATCCATCCTTGCACGGGCATCCGGAAATCATGTTCAGCGCCGCGTCCCGGACCTCGTCGAACCGCTTGTACACCTCGTCCGCCAAGCCGATGCCTCCCGGATAGTGGTCATAAACGAATATCGTCGGCAGCTGCGTATGCGCCGCCTTGATCTGCGGCACGACATGGATGTCGTTCCGGTCGCACATCGCCAGCACGGGGACGATATGCTTGAGCACATGGGCGATGCCGAGCAGGAGCTGCTCCAGCGTCTTGGCGCCGATATCGTCGTCGACCTGCCTGATCTCGATCCAGGCCGAAGACGTATGCAGCTCCTCCTCGGGAAGATGGATCGGCCCAGAGCCGATATTCTCGAACGTCGACATCTTGATCTTCTTGAAGATCGTCGGGATGGCATTGACGGTGACATCTCCGAAGTGCAGGGAACCGGCCCGCCGCTCCTTCGTCTTGTCGATTTCCAGCACCTTAAGGTTGATGGCTAGATTCGCGTCGGTGTAATACTCCACGTCCACTTCGCGCACATAGGCCTTTTTGTGGTCCCAATCGAGCTTCTCCACCTGGAACTGGACGCCCTCATGAAGGTAGATCGCCTCGTCATGCAGCAGCGTCATGGCGCTGAACCGGTCCATCTCCCCGATGATCCGCACGTTGGCGACGTCGGACTGGTCGACGATGACGACGTTCTCCTGGGATGCGGAGCGCAGGCTGATGCCGCTCGCCGGGAACGACTGGTTGGCCCAGTAGAACGTATCGGCGTTTTTGTGCAGCACTCTCTCCTCGACCAGATACTCCATGATGTCGGCGACATCCAGAGGACCGTATTCCTCATGCTCCTTGAAAGGCAGCTCGTAAGCCGCGCACTTCAAATGGTCGACGAGGATGATCAGATTTTCCGGGTTGATCCGCGCCGCTTCCGGACTCCGCTCGAAAAAGTAGTCGGGGTTGTGGACCATGTACTGGTCGACCGGCGTCGATCCGGCCACCATGACGATCAGCGACTCTCCGTGGCGCCGTCCCGCCCGGCCTGCCTGCTGCCAGCTGCTGGCGATGCTGCCGGGGTAGCCCGTCATGACGCATACCTGGAGCTGTCCGATGTCGACGCCGAGCTCCAGCGCGTTCGTGCTGACGACGCCGAGAATATCGCCGCTCCGAAGCCCCTTCTCGATCTCGCGCCGCTGGTTCGGCAGGTAGCCGCCCCGATAGCCGCGGATCGACTTCGGGCCGATCTCTTTTTTCACAAGCTCCTGGATGTGGCTCAGAATGATTTCGACCCGGACCCGGCTTCTGGCGAAGATGATCGTCTGGATCTTGTTCTTCAGGAATTCCTTGGCTAGATTGTTGACCTCGACGGTCGCGCTCCGCCTGATGTTGAGCGCCTGGTTGACGACGGGCGGATTGTAGAAGACGAAATGCTTCCGCCCCCTCGGAGCGCCGTTGTCGTCGATCAGCCTCATCGGGCTGCCGGTCAGATGCTCCGCGAGCTCCCGAGGATTCGCGATCGTCGCCGACGTGCAGATGAATACCGGACTGCTGCCGTAGAACGCGCAAATCCGCTTCAGCCGCCGGATGACGTTGGCGACATGGCTGCCGAACACGCCGCGATAGGTATGCAGCTCGTCGATGACGATGAACTTCAGGTTCTCGAACAGGCTGACCCACTTCGTATGATGGGGAAGAATGGCGGAATGGAGCATGTCCGGGTTGGTGATGACGATATGCCCGGCCTTGCGCACGAGCTGCCGGATCGCCGGAGAAGTGTCCCCGTCGTACGTGTAGCTTTTGATGTCGATGCCCATTTCCTGGATGATTTCATTCAGCTCGCTCTTCTGGTCCTGGGCGAGAGCCTTGGTCGGAAACAGATACAGCGCCCGGCTCGAATCGTCGTCCGCGATCTGCTGCAGCACGGGCAGATTGTAGCAAAGCGTCTTGCCCGAGGCGGTCGGCGTCACCGCAACCATGTTTTCCCCTTTTCGGACCGTCTCGTACGCGCTGCTCTGATGCGTGTACAGCTCCGCGATGCCCCGCTTGCCGAGGGCGTTCTTGATCCGCGGGTCGACGCTCTCGGGCATCGGCCGGGTCCGCGCCTCCTGCGGTTCGATCTCATGCCAATTGGCTATATGTTCATTTTCGCGCAGCTCCTGAATCAGCTCGGAAAGAGTTTTCTTTTTCATCCTGATGCCGTCACCTCTTCTAGTGACATTTTAGCGAATATCTGTTCGTTTTGCCAGAAGAATAGAAAGAGAGTCCGAGAGAGACGGGAGCCTGGAGCGTCCTTCCGCGCTCCTCATCATTCGTATCGTTTATATTTTATTGTATTAACTATTAATATCGGCAAATATAGATTCCATTTTCGTTGCCCGCACAGCCATCAATTTCGTTGCGGCATTCTCCTTCTTCACGGCGCATACGAGCCGCCGAAAGGCAAACGGCCCTTTTCCGCCGATGCGGAAAAGGGCCGTTCCTGGAACCGTATCGACGGCAGTCCTGCCGCCTTTCGGCTCAAATCAAGCAGTAGCCCCCCGTCTCCTCTTCACCCTGTCTGGGAATAGGTAAGGTCAGCAGGTCGGCTCCCGCATAGGATTCTGCAAATATGCCGCGCGCCTCGGCGACCAGCGCCGGCATGTCCTCATCTCGGTAGCGGCTGCTGAAATGCGTCATGACGAGTCTGCGCGCACCCGCTTCGGCGGCTGCAGCAGCCGCCTGCAGCGTCGTGGAATGGCCGTAGGCTTTCGCTTTGGCCGCCATCGCCCCTTCAAACGTCGCCTCGTGGACAAGAAGATCCGCATCCTTGGCCAGGCGTACGATCGCCGGGCAAGGAGTCGTGTCGCCGAGTATGGTGACGATCCGCCCCGGCAATGCAGGTCCGAGCACGTCGCTGCTGCGGATGACGCGTCCGTCGTCAAGCGTGATGTCCTGTCCTTGCTTGAGCAGCCCGAGCTGAGGGCCGAACGGGACGCCTAATGAACGTGCCTTGGCGGAGTCGAGGGCGCCGGGCTTGTCCTTCTCGACGATTCGGTATCCCCAGCTTGCGACGCGGTGGTCCAGCCTGTCCGCTTCGACGGCATACAGCTCATCCTCGTAGACGATGCCGGGAGCCAGCTCGGTGATTTCGAGCTCATAGTCCAGATGCGAGGCTGTCAGCCTGAATACGGCCTGCACGTACTCCCGGATTCCTTCCGGCCCGAACAGACGGAGCTTGCCTGCCCCGGGGTGGTAGGAGCGGCTGCTGAGCAGTCCGGGCAAGCCGTTGACATGATCTCCGTGCATATGCGTGATGAACACGGCTTCGACCTTGCTCATCTTGAGCGGAGTGCGCATCAGCTGATGCTGGGTCGCCTCTCCGCAGTCGAACAGCCACACCGAGCAGCGCGGCTGCGGAAGCGTCAGGGCAACGGAGGTCACGTTGCGCAGGCGCGAGGGCCTGCCGGCGCCGGTTCCCAATAATGTCAGTTCCATTTATGGCGGCTCCCCCTTCCATTCCAATTCCTTTAGGCTTTATCGACGTTGAAATATTTGGCTTCGGGATGGGCGAACACCATCGCGGACACGGATGCTTCCGGCTCCATCATGAAGCCCTCGGTCAGCTCAACGCCGATATCCTCGGGATGAAGAAGCTCGAACAGCGGGCCCTGGTCCTCCAGATTCGGACAAGCCGGATAGCCGAACGAAACCCGGACGCCCTGATAGCGGGCGCCGTGGCGCTGCTTCATGGTCATGTCCGGAGAATCCGGGATGCCCCACATATCCCTCATCATATGGTGAACGCGCTCCGCCATCCCCTCCGCGACTTCGAGAGCGACCGACTGCAGGGCGTGGGAGCGCAGGTAGTCGCCTTTGTCCTTCCATTCTCCGGCCAGATCGCGTACGCCTTCTCCCGCCGTCACGACGAGGAATCCGACATAGTCCATGATGCCGCTGTCCACGCTCTTCAGATAATCGGCCAGGCACAGGTAAGGCTCGACCTGCTGGCGCGGGAAGCTGAAGCGCTTGAGAATCCGGGAAGGATCCTGCGGATCGTACACGACGATATCGTTGCCTTCCGATTGGGCCGGGAAAAACCGGTACATGCCGTGAGCCCGGATAATTCCTTCTTTAACCGCTTCATGCAGAATGGAATCGACCGTATCCTTGAGCTGCATGACCTTGGGCTCGCGAGCGGCCAGCAGCTCCTCCACCTTGCCGCGCACGCCGAGATGATGGCCGAGCAGCATCTGCATGTTCACATAAGGAACGATATGCGGGATAGGGACGTTGCGCAGAATATGGCGGTCCAGATCCGGCGGCAAATACACGGGAGCATCGCGGTTGACGGTAGAGCGGGCCGCGCGGCTCTGCTGCGGCAGCTGCGGCTTCTCCTCCACGGCGACGGCGCCGCTGGCCTTCGCTTCGGCATGCTCTTCATTCAAGCGGGCGCGATGGTCCTTGTCCATCAGCTTGTTGGCGAGGTCGAGGCCTTCCATGGCGTCCTTGGCGTAAAGCACCAAGCCGTCATATTCCGGACCGATCCGCGTTTTCGTGAACTTGCGGGTCAAGGCGGCACCGCCGACCATGATCGGG
The DNA here is from genome assembly GCF_000469945.2 of Paenibacillus sp. P22. Taxonomy (NCBI): domain Bacteria; kingdom Bacillati; phylum Bacillota; class Bacilli; order Caryophanales; family Paenibacillaceae; genus Paenibacillus; species Paenibacillus sp. P22. Next base: position 48,924 of record NZ_CBRA020000064.1, read on the forward strand.
ACGTCGATATCGGCATTGCGGAGATCCTGGGCCGTGATGACCATCTGCTGCGCGGACTTCACCAGCAGCCCCGAAAGGCCGATGGCGTCCGCCTTTTCCCTGCGCTGGGCTTCGATCAGCTGCTCAGGCGGCACTTTGATGCCCAGGTTGACGATATGGTACCCATTATTGGAAAGAATAATTTCGACCAGGTTTTTGCCGATGTCGTGGACGTCGCCCTTGACGGTGGCAAGAATGATCTTGCCCTTGACCGACGACTCTGTCTTCTCCATGTGAGGCTCGAGATGGGCGACGGATGCCTTCATGACCTCGGCGCTCTGAAGCACCTCGGCGACGATGAGCTCGTTGTTGTTGAACAGCCGTCCGACCTCGTCCATGCCTTTCATGAGCGGTCCGTTGATGATCTGCAGAGCGGAATATTTGCCGAGAGCTTCGTCCAGATCCGCGAACAAGCCTTCCTTGGTTCCTTCCACCACGTAGGAAGCAAGCCGCTCTTCCAGCGGCAGATTGGACACCTTCTCCTTCTTCTCGACCTTCTTCTCCCGGAATGCGGCGACGAATGCGGCGAGCGTCTCGTCGTTCGTGCGGTAGATCAGATCCTCGGCCAGCTTGCGCTCATGCTCCGGAATGGAAGCGTACCGCTCCAGCTTCTCCGTATTGACGATCGCGTAATCGAGGCCTGCCTTGGTGCATTCGTAGAGGTAGACAGAGTTCAGCACCTCGCGTCCGGCTTCCGGCAGCCCGAAGCTGATGTTGCTGATCCCTAGGATCGTATGGCATTTCGGCATCGCCTGCTTGATGAGCCGGATGCCTTCGACGGTTTCCTCGGCCGATCCGATGTACTGCTCGTCGCCCGTCCCGACAGGGAACATGAGCGGGTCGAAAATGATATCCTCCGGACGGAGTCCGTATTTGTTCACGAGCAGGTCATAGGACCGCTTGGCGACCTCGAGCTTGTCCTGCCTTGTGATGGCTTGTCCGCGCTCGTCGATCGTGCCGACGACGACGGCTGCCCCATATCGGTGGATGATCGGCACGACCTGCTCGAATTTCTCCTCGCCGTCCTCCAGGTTGATGGAGTTGATGATCGCTTTGCCCTGGCTGTATTTGAGCGACAGCTCGATGACCGCGGGATCGGTCGTGTCGATGACGAGCGGCGCCTTCACGAGCTTGACGACGATCTCGAGGAATTTCTTCATGTCCTCGCTCTCGTCGCGGTCCGGATCCTGGAGGCAGACGTCGATGACATGGGCGCCCTTCTTGACCTGAGCGCGGGCGATTTCAGCCGCCTCCTCGTATTTGCCTTCCACGATGAGGCGCTTGAACTTGCGCGAGCCGAGCACGTTCGTCCGTTCGCCTACCATATAGGGACGGTTGTCGGATTCGATGTAGACCGTCTCGATGCCGGATACAGCTGGAGGATGGCTGCCTCCGCGGCCGCGCGGGGCGTACCGGCTCATCGTTTCCGCCATCGCCCGGATATGCTCCGGAGTCGTACCGCAGCAGCCGCCGGCGATGTTCAGCCAGCCGTTCTCGGCGAATGCGCCCATCTTGAGGGCAAGCGACTGGGGAGATTCATGGTAATGGCCGTTTTCGTCCGGGAGGCCCGCATTGGGGTAACAGCTGACGGCCGCCAGCGAGATCTCGCTCAGCGTGCGGATATGGTCGCGCATGAATTCCGGACCTGTCGCGCAGTTGAGCCCGATCGAGATCGGATTGAGATGCTCCAGGGAGATGTAGAAGGATTCGATATTCTGGCCGGCCAGCGTCGTGCCCATCGGCTCGATCGTGCCGGATATCATCAGCGGCAGCGTCTTTCCCGTCGCCTCGTAAGCGTTGCGGATCGCAATGCTGCCCGCCTTGACGTTGAGCGTATCCTGGGATGTCTCCAGCAGCATGCAGTCGACGCCGCCCTCGATCAGGGCGACCGCCTGCTCGAAATAGCTGTCCACGAGACCTTCAAAGGTGACGCCGCCTGTCACCGACAACGTTTTCGTCGTCGGACCGATCGCGCCCACGACGAAGCGCGGATGCTCGTCGGTGGAATATTTGTCCGCCGCTTCCCTCGCGATGCGCGCTGCGGCGAGATTGATCTCCCGGGCCCGCTCCGGAATGTCGTACTCGGCGAGGACGATGCTGGCTCCACCGAACGTATTCGTCTCGATGAGATCCGCTCCTGCCTCCAGGTACTGCTCATGGATGCTGCGGATGACCTCGGGCCGGGTCAGCACAAGCATTTCGTTGCACCCTTCCAGCTCCTCGCCGCCGAAGTCATCGGCCGTCAGATCGACCTGCTGGATCATCGTGCCCATGGCCCCGTCCAGAATCAAGATTCGCTTCTCAAGCATTTCCTGCAAACTCGGCTTCGACAATCTTCTGCACCTCTCCGTCAAAAATCGTTATCCTTTAGTCTATCAGATGATCGCGGGAGTGAAAAGAACTGTAATCGACAACCCCCGAAAGTTGATTTATAATAGAAATTAGCGCTATATTCAATTCATTTCAATGGGAAAAGAGGGAATTGCCGATGGCTGAAATCCGCATCCGCAATACGAACGATCGCATTTCCGGCGATGAGCAAGTAAAAGCATTTTTGGATTCCCAGGAAGTGCTTTACGAGCACTGGGACATGAGCAAGCTCGACGCGTCCCTGCAGGAGAAGTTCACCCTGAGCGACGACGAAAAGGCCTCCATCCTGGAAACGTTCGACTCCGAAATCCGCGATCTGGCGGGCCGCCGAGGCTATCAGATCTGGGATATCATCACTCTGTCCGAGTCGACTCCGAATCTGGACGAGCTGCTCCAGAAATTCGAGAACGTCCACACGCATACCGAGGATGAAATCCGCGCTATCACAGCAGGCAAAGGCATCTTCATCATCAAGGGCTCCGACGACGTCGGCTACTTCGACGTAGAGCTAGAAGCCGGAGACGTCATCTCCGTTCCGGAGAACAAGCCGCATTTCTTCACCCTGATGGAGAACCGCAAAATTGTCGCTGTCCGTCTGTTTATTGAGAAAGACGGCTGGATCGCCCATAACTACTCCGATCCTGAATTCCAGAAAGCTTGATTTGCCGGCGCCAAAAAGGCTGCTGCCCGTCGTCTTCGGTTGAAGACGGGGCGGCAGCCTTTTTATTCGGGGATGACCGTTCCAGTCGCCGATTCGCGGTTCGCGCTGCCGGCGCATTCCCGCAGCCTCCGCTTGGGACGCGGAAGCTTGCACATCGGGAACTGTCCTGCGACGCCTTATGCAAGCAGCGGAATGAGCTGATCCAATCTCGTAATTTCATGGCTGGGCACGATCTCCGGATTTTTCGCCTTTCCGCCCCGGTTGATCCATACCGATGTCATCCCGATCGTGTTCGCTCCGAGAATGTCGGTCGTAAGCTTGTCTCCGACCATGATGCCATCCTCCGGATCGACTCCGAGCAGTTCAAGAGCATGGCGGAATATGTCGGCATCCGGCTTGCCTTTGCCGTAATTGCCGCTGATGACGATCTCGTCGAAGTAGGAGGTCAGCTCAGGCACGCCGAGCAGCTTCTCCTGCTGCAAATCCGGGGATCCGTTGGTCAGCAGAAGCAGCTTGTACTTGCCTTTGAGGGAGTCCAGCACCTCGAAGGTTTCCTCGTATACGATCGGCCGCTCGCGGCGTTCCTTCGGGAAGCGCTCGGCCAGCTCCGCTCCAAGCGCCGGATCGTCGACCCCGATGGCCGCGAGGCCGCGGGTCCAAGCATCCTTTCGGTAGCCTGGAGCGAGCTGCTCCAGCTTGCGGAACGATTCCAGCTCCCCCTCCGAAAAGCGGGCCCAAAGCCCTTCCAGCGGATTGATGCCGATTTGCTGCGTGAACGGGAACGTTTCATACGAGCTGTACAGCTCTCTCGCCTCCCGCTTCACTTCCTCCTCCAGCCGCTTCGGATCGACGCCCGCCTGCTCCTTGGCCCATTCGCAAGTGGCCTGGAAGGCTTCGTCCACGCTCCGCTCATCCCACAGGAGCGTATCGTCCAGATCAAAAAGTACCGCTTTCTTCGCCATCTCTCTCTTCCTCCCGAACCGTTATGTCCAAGCTGACGGCTGCAAGCCGGATGTCATTTCTGCGTAAAAGGAATGCCGTTGCGGGCGGCGAACTGCTCCAGGCTGACCGCCATACGGTCCGTAGGATATCGGTTCAGCACCCGGGAGAACACCCAGTTCGCACCTTTGACCTGCTCGATGACGACATAGCTTTTCATGACCGAGATGCCTTTGATGGCTTCTTTATTGAGACGCTTGTCGCCGGTCATGCGGCGCGTCTGCACAAAATCGGCTCCGACCGCCAGATAAGGGCGCCGCAGGAAGAACATCAAAGCCAAGAAGACGTACATCGCCACGACGATCCAGTTCCAGTTCGTCGCTCCTTCATCTTTTGGAAGGATCAGCACATACAAGGCGACGAAGAGCACCAGCATGATCGGGGAAATGTAGTTGCGGCCTTTGAACCGTTCCGTACGATCCCCGGACGCCGCAGGCTTGATCGCGGTCTGTCCCCTCTTTTTTCTAGTTGCATTGATTTGCGCCGAATTGCGGCGTACTTTGCGTTCCCAGGAACGAGACAATAGGGTCACCTCTGCCATAGATTTTGTTGGCCTTATTAGGACGGCTTGTCGGTATTACGTAAGCGGGCGGCTTCCCGTTTCGCGCGGAGACGCCGATGGCCGCCTGTCAGAGAGGCCTGCGGAATTTCTCCAGGAATCGCGTCGGATATTCCGAAGGCAGGCGGCTCGCCTCGTCCAAAGCTTCGAATTGCTCCTTCGTCAGCTCCCAGCCCGCAGCTCCCATGTTTTCTTCGTACTGCGCGTAAGTGCTCACTCCGAAGATCGGCGATGTGATGCCCTTCTGCTGGATGAGCCAGCGGAGAGCCGTTTGCGCAGGCGTCTTGCCGGCTTGCGCGGCTACCTCCTTAAGGACGTCCAGGATGCGGAAATTAGGATCTGTATTCCGGTATTGCCAGGAACTCTCGCCGGCATTCGCAGTCAGCCTGCCTTCTGTCGGCTCCTCGCGTCCGTAACGGCCGGTCAGGAAGCCCCCGCCAAGCGGCGCCCATGGAATGATGCCGACGTTCTCTTCCAGGCAGAGCGGCACCATCTCGCGGTCCATTTCGCGATTCAGGAGGCTGTATTGCGGCTGCACGCTGATGAAGCGCGACCATCCCCGGCTGTCGCTTATCGCGAGCGCCTTCATCATCTGCCAGGACAAGTAATTCGAGCATCCTATGTACCTGATTTTGCCGGCGGAGACGAGATCGTCCAGGGCGCGCAGCGTCTCCTCCAGCGGAGTGGCATGATCCCATACATGGACCTGGTAGAGGTCGATATAATCGGTGCCGAGCCGTTTCAAGCTCGCTTCCACGTTCTGAACGATATGCTTGCGAGACAGTCCGGCTCCGTTGATATGCTCTTCCGTCTGCATGCGGACCTTGGTGGCCAGCACATATTCGTCCCGATTGCCTGCGATCGCCCGTCCGACGATCTCCTCCGATCTGCCGCCGGCGTAGACGTTGGCCGTATCCAGAAAATTGCCGCCCTCGCCGCGAAAATGGTGGATCATGCGAGCCGCTTCTTCTTCAGGCGTCGTATTGCCGAACATCATCGTTCCGAGACACAGCTCCGAGACGGCTAGCCCGCTTTTGCCGAGCAATCGGTATTCCATTTTATTGGCCCCCCTTGTTCTCGTCATCCACCCATTCAATGTTGTCCAGCTGCTGCTTGAAATTGCGCTTGAAATTGGCCAGATACTGCTGTCTGAGCTGCGTCCGTTCTATGACTTCCTCAGGCGTCAGCCCGACAGATTTGTGCTTGCGGGAAAGCTCGTTGATCCTTGCGATCAAGGCATCGATATCCACTCGTCGTTCACCTCTGTTCATTGACGTTTCCTTCTAACTTTGAACTACGGAGAAGAGCTTGTCAAGAAAGCCAAAAAACCCCGGCGATGTCTCCCGGGGCTGATATCTATCGAAATGAAATTAGACTCTCAAAACGGGCGAGGCCTAAAAGAAGCCGTTCAAGATTGCTTGGGAATGATCAAGGTCTGACCCGCCTGCAGATCGGAATCCTTCAGGCCGTTGCGCTGCTTGATCATGAAGACGCTGCGCCTGATGTCATGGGAAAGGCCGGAATTCCCGGCGATGGACCAGAGAGTGTCTCCGCTCGTCACCGTGACGGTCAGCTCGCCCTCAGCTGCGGGGGCGATTCCAGAAGAGCTCGCTCCGGAAAATCCCCAAAAGCTGGAGAAGACCAGAAGGAACAGGAGGATTGACGCTGCATATGGAAGCAGGCGGCGCGGACGTCTGCTCCCGGCTGTCCTTGCCGAGACAGCGGAGGAACGGGGGATGAATCTGGAATCGCCGGGAACTGCTCCGGGACGGAAGCATTCCTTGAGATAATGATGTTCCTGCTTCTTCACTTGCCTGCGGACCGTTGCCTCAGAGCCTCGCTCCGGCGTGCTGTATCCAGATAAAGTCATCATGACCGTTCACTCCCCAAACGTTTGTTCTTATTCCCAGAATAACACGAACATTTGTTTTGGTCAACGCTTATTTGGAACGTATGTTCGCCGATCGGAATCGCCCTATGCGAACGGCTGTTTCTCGAACTTATGTTTGTACGAACTCGGGTTCTGTGCTATACTTTGCCTACATATTTCTTTCTACTAATTTCTAGTTTTGGAGTGATTGCGATGTCTAAAGTGTCCAACCGCCAGCAGGCCATTCTTGACTTCATCAAGAACGAAGTCCGGGACAAAGGCTATCCACCTTCAGTACGTGAGATCGGCGAGGCGGTAGGCCTGGCATCCAGCTCCACGGTGCATGGCCATCTGGACCGCCTGGAGAAGAAGGGCCTGATCCGCCGAGACCCTACCAAGCCGCGCGCCATCGAGATTCTCGACGGCGACGATGCCGCCATGCTGCCCTTTCCCGTCTCGATCAGCCGCGTTCCCGTCGTCGGCAAGGTAACGGCCGGAGTGCCGATCATGGCGACCGAGAACATCGAGGAGTACTTCCCTTTGCCGGCTGACTATGTCGGCGATCACGAGGTGTTCATGCTGAGCGTCGTCGGGGAGAGCATGATCGAAGCGGGCATACATAATGGCGATTACGTCATCGTCCGCCAGCAGCCTTCCGCCAGCAACGGCGATATCGTCGTAGCCATGACGGAAGATGACGAAGCGACGGTCAAGACGTTCTACAAGGAACGCGACCATATTCGGCTTCAGCCCGAGAACGCCTCCATGGAGCCGATCCGGCTCAAGAATGTGACGATTCTCGGCAAGGTAATCGGATTGTTCCGCAATCTTCACTGAGGCATGTCCCTTTTGGGTCAATAGGAAGTCCCTTCCATTACCCCTCCATATCCGGCTTTATTCACCCATTCGCGCACTCTGACAGAGTGCGCGTTTGTTTTTCAAAGGTTCTTATTTTTCGCTGTTGTTCGCTGCTTTTCGCATTGTCATCGAAACTTTTCGTGGAAAAACTCGTTCAGGTAAATATGCTTGGAGCCCGGGTATTGAAAGCTCATGTAGAATCCCGAGGATTCAAGATGAACTCCGGTCAAGTACCGGCTTCGCACATAGGGCCTGATCAATCGGCGGAATCTTTCCTCCTGCCCGCTTCGTATCAGAACCGCCGCCTCCTTGGCGAAGGTGCCGCTGCCGGCCAGCTTCCGGTAGAGCGGCAGCACGGCCGCCGATAGCCTGCGGAGCACAGCTGCCGAAAAAGCGAATTGCGCCGTTCCGGGCGGAATGGTCGTCGCATTCGTGTACGCTCGAACCGGCGGTGGATAGTTGAAGTCCACGAAAAATCCGATGCCGTTCGTACTGAACGAATTGACCGGCGCAAGCGGAGCCTCCTCCTTGAACAGCTTCAACAGCGTATCGAGATCCGCCGCTCGTACTGCAGCGCTCCATTCCTCGGCGAATGGACGGCTTCTAACGAACCGGGCATAAAGCGGCAGCATGCTGGAGGCTGTCCGCGCGAGCACAAGCCCTGACACCCCAGCTCTCGGCTTTGATTGTCTGGCCACGCTCTTCCCCCCTGTTAACGAATCCTAACCGGAATGTTCCGGCAAGATGCCTATGAGTATGAGCCTATGCCGCCCTAAGATTGTCCGAGAACAAGAAAAAACGGCTTGTCCGATCGGACAGCCGCCGTCAAAGCTTATTGGGTTGATCTGCACTCTCTCATAATTGCTTTGTCATAAATACGCTATTTGGGTCTTCCTCATAGCCAGAGAACGGCCCGCATTCGATAAAGCCGAAGGACGCATACAAATCGCGGGCCGGAACAAAGGCATCCATGGAGCCTGTCTCCAAGCTGATTCGAGCATAACCCCTTCGTTTGGCTTCCTGGATAATATGATCAAGAAGCTTTCGGGCAACGCCCTTGCGCAAATGTCTCGAAGCCGTCCTCATGGACTTGAGCTCGCCATGGCTGGCGTCGAGCTCCTTGAGAGCGCCGCATCCGAGCAATTCCCCCTCTTCCCAGACGCTCCAGAAAGTGATTTCCGGCTTTTTCAATTCATTCAAGTCCAACGCGTGAATGCTTTCAGGAGGAGAATTTTCGGCCATCCCCCGGAGATGCTCCCCGATCAAAGCCCGGACATCAGGCCCGTTTAAGTCATCCAACATAATTCTCATCATTTCATTCTCTCCCCTGTCCAATCCATTACCTGTATTATATCGGTGTCCGGGTAGGGGAAAAAGGGAGAAATTAAACAGTTATTTTCATCTTTTCAATCCTTTTGGCCAAACAGAACCTAAATGGATTAACGCTGATTCGCTGCTGGAACCACAGCGGCAGGCAGGCTCTTCACTCCATTAAATTCTGCTGTACAAATTTAGCTGTAAACAAAAAAAAAGTCCTCCGACTAGTAAGTTCAGCGGGCTTTCTATATATGTTACATGGAAGAATAATTTAAGCGATCTGAATGATGACAAGATGTGCAGAGACAGATCTGGTTCCGCCAGCAAGAGGAGTTATCGTTAATGCAGTTGAGTTCCCGGCTGGATTACGAACCGTGAGGATAGAATTTATCACAGTCGTTTGGACAAGAGCCGTACCTACGATCTGAGATGTGCCCGTTGCCCGCCCAACTACCGTGTACGCCAGATCGGCGCCGTTAAGAGTCAATATGAGTTGCCCAGCCTCGGTCACACTCACCTGGAACAGAACCTGATAGGTTCCAATTGCAGCCAGGTTAAACGTAGTTGGACCTGTTCGTGTAATGGTAGTTCCGCTTGTTGGCCCATTTTGAGGAAAGCTTACATCAGTACCCACTGCGACTGTTGCAGCATTATCGGGTGGCATCAAGGCGAAAAAGTCTGAAAAAGCGAGTACTCCGCCTGTTGCTCCTGTGGCTCCAGTAGCTCCTGCTGCTCCTGCTGCTCCTGCTGCTCCTGCTGCTCCTGCTGCTCCTGCTGCTCCTGCGGTTCCGGCCGGGCCAGTTGCTCCCGTTGCTCCTGTTGCACCAACTCCTGGCCCAGTCGCTCCCGTCGCGCCCGCAGGGCCTGTTGGCCCGATAGCTCCAGTTGTCCCTATTCCCGTTGGCCCTGCTAGACCTGTTGGCCCCGTTGCTCATATTGGACCTGTAGGTCCAGTAGGACACGGCAGACAAATGCCTTGCGGTCCTGTTGGTCCTTGCGGTCCTTGCGGTCCTTGCGGTCCCGGAGGTCCTGGAGGACCCGGTAATCTTCCCATTAATGTACACTCTCCTCTTGTTGTGGAATCGCTCATAGGACGTATCATTATTTGAAGCTATTCAATTTAATAAAGCTTTATATCTATAGGTGATTCTGAAGAAGCTGCCTGTGTTTTTCTTGGTGAAATCTCCACTGAAAAAAAAGTGCGAGAAGCGCCGGAAAACAAGGAAAGTCAAATCGAACTTGGATATGGTTATTGAAGAGCGTCCGTTTGAATGCCGATTGAAGTTTGAGTTGACTCCTTTTCACATCCCTAGGCCCAATCAGGTCAAGTTGGTTCCTTTATGTCCAGAAATCCCCTTTTGGGTCAACTTTTTTAATCCTTTAAATAAACAAAATCAGACTATTTGTTTAGTAAGGAACAAATCGATCCAATCTAACAATTTCGTATTTGTTAGAACGGTTTATACTTATATACTGGTGTTCATTAGGTGACCTGTTGCTTAATTGCTCCTAACAGATCGCATTAATGCATCCAAACAAAATCCGAGAAAGCTGGATTCGTCTGAATTCGGAATTACCTTAAAAAGAAAGAAGGATGTCAAAAATGAAAAACGAACAATTAAGCCACAGCACCATCTTCCCGCTAGGAAAAAAAGTAGAGCAATACTTTACAGGGGATGCGTATTTGCAGATGGTGTTCACCGATCCCGAGCCGCTCAATACAGCCATTGGAAACGTGACCTTTGCTCCAGGAGCCCGCAATAACTGGCACTCTCATCAAGAGGGACAAGTTTTGATGGTTACTGGCGGCGAGGGCTGGTATCAAGAAGAAGGAAAGCCGGCCCGATTGCTCCAAACGGGGGATGTCGTAAACATCCCGCCTCATGTAAAACATTGGCACGGGGCAACAACCGATAGCTGGTTTGTACACTTGGCCCTTACACCAGGACAGACGGATTGGCTGGAACCCGTATCCGATGAAGAATATAGCAATCTCTAAGGAATGAAGAAACGGCTGCCGTTAAACGGCTGCCGTTTCGTTTGCTTACCTGTACATGGATCTGTTGCCAGAAGTGTATCCCGCGGCAATGATCAGATGAGGCTGAGCGGGATAGCCCCTACCCCCTACCCGGTCGCCCCGGTTTCAGCTCTGGCTGCCAATCGTTTGAAATAGTCGGCCATTTAACGCAAAAGTGCGGGCATTTTGCGGATATGAGTCAGCTCGCAGGCCATCCCTCCTACCGTTCACCCACACATAAGAAAAATCCCTCAGCCCGCATGGGCCAAGGGATTCCTCTCTTAGTACAGAGTCAGGTACTGATCGCGTTCCCACTCATGCACTTGCGTTTTGTACATGTCCCACTCGATTTCCTTGAGCTCGTAGAAATGCGCCAGGGCGTGGTCGCCGAGAGCTTCCGTAATAATCTCGCTGCGCAGCAGCTCGTTCAGAGCTTCGCGAAGATCCTCCGGCAGGCTCGGGATGCCGTCCTCCAGACGCTCTTCGTCGGTCATGACGTAGATGTTGCGGTCGATCGGAGCCGGCAGCGGCAGCTTGTTCTTGATGCCGTCCAGGCCGGCCTTCAGCATGACGGCCAGAGCCAGGTATGGATTCGCGGCCGGATCCGGGTTGCGCACTTCGACGCGGGTGCTGAGGCCGCGGGAAGCCGGAATGCGGATCATCGGGCTGCGGTTGCTTGCCGACCAGGCGACGTAGCTCGGCGCCTCGTAACCCGGCACCAGACGCTTGTAGCTGTTGACGGTCGGATTGGTGATGGCGGTCATCGCGCGGGCATGGCGCAGAAGGCCGGCCATGTAGTAACGCGCCGTCGGGCTGAGTCCCAGCTGATCGTCCTCGTCGTAGAAGGCGTTCTCTCCGCCGCGGAACAGCGACTGATGGCAGTGCATGCCGGAGCCGTTGACTCCGAACAGCGGCTTCGGCATGAAGGTCGCGTGCAGGCCGTGCTGGCGGGCGACCGTCTTGACGACGAGCTTGAACGTCTGGATCTGATCGGCCGCTTTGATAGCGTCCGCGTATTTGAAGTCGATCTCATGCTGGCCTGGAGCGACCTCGTGATGGGAGGCCTCGATCTCGAAGTCCATCTCCTCGAGCGTCAGCACGATTTCGCGGCGGCAGTTCTCGCCGAGGTCCATCGGCGCCAGATCGAAATAACCGCCCTGGTCGTTGAGCTCGGTCGTCGGCTCGCCCTTCTCGTTCGTCTTGAACAGGAAGAATTCGGGCTCAGGACCTACGTTCATCGCAGTGAAGCCCATTTCCTCGGCTTCCTTGAGCACGCGCTTCAGAATGCCGCGGGGATCGCCGGCGAACGGCGTGCCGTCCGGCATGTAGATGTCGCAGATCAAGCGGGCGACGCGATCCTGCGTAACCCACGGGAATACGACCCAAGTGCTGAGGTCGGGATAAAGATACATATCGGATTCCTCGATACGGACATAACCTTCGATCGAGGAGCCGTCGAACATCATTTTATTGTCGAGAGCTTTCTCAAGCTGGCTGACCGGAATCTCGACGTTTTTGATCGTGCCCAGCAGATCCGTGAATTGGAGACGGATGAATCTGACGTTCTGTTCCTTGGCGATGCGCATGATATCTTCTTTGTTGTAACTCACCGTATCTACTCCTCACATCATAAAATAGGTTATGGCTAGCGTTTGTTCGGGAAAAAGCGGCTCAGCTGGCCTTGGATAAGCGATGCTTTGCCAGGACGCTTCTCTTGCAGCTGCTGCTTCAGGAGCAGGCGAAGCTGGGAATCGCTGAGCTCGCGGCGCTTCACTTCGGATATCTCCGTCATGATGGTCGCATCCTCGGATTCCTTGGAGACCGGGTTCATCACCTGCTTGATTCCGGCGATGTTGACTCCCTTCTCGATGAGGGATTTGATCTCCAGCAGCCTTTCCACGTCGTTAAAGGAAAACAGCCTTTGGTTGCCCGAGGTGCGCGCCGGGACAATCAATTCATGCTGCTCGTAATAGCGGATTTGGCGTGCGGTCAGGTCCGTGAGCTTCATCACGATTCCGATCGGAAACAAAGCCATATTGCGGCGTATATCGTCAGCCATGTTCACATCAACCTTCCAATCGCGATAAGTTATGAACCTATTGTAATCGCGCGACATAAAGGTGTCAAGTCATGTTAGGTTCTTGTGTAAGTTTAACTAACAATAATACCCTGCTGCTCCAGTCTTTGAAGCGACTGCAGCAAGGCGTACTTGACATGGGAGTAGGTCAATCCGCCTTGCATGTAAGCGATATAAGGCTCGCGGATGGGCGCATCGGCAGACAGCTCCAGGCTTCCTCCCTGGATGAACGCGCCGGCCGCCATGATGACCGGATGCTCGTACCCCGGCATGTCCCATGCCTCCGGCACGACATGCGAGTCGACAGCAGCCGCAGCCTGAATGCCTTGCACAAATGCCGTGAGAGCGTCGGGCGAGCCGAATCGGATCGCCTGAATGAGATCCGTGCGCGGATCGTTCCAGGCCGGAGAAGTTTCGAACCCGAGCTCTTCGAACATCGCCGCCGACAGCACGCTGCCCTTCAAGGCCTGTCCGACGAGATGCGGCGCCAAAAACAGGCCTTGATAAATGCCGCGCAGCGTATCCAGCATCGCTCCGACCTCGGAGCCGATGCCGGGCGCCGTAAGCCGGTAGGCGGCAGCCTGGACGGCATCGGCCTTGCCTGCTATGTATCCGCCTGTCGCGGCAAGTCCGCCCCCGGGATTTTTGATAAGCGATCCTGCGATGAGATCGGCTCCGACCTCGGTCGGTTCCGACAACTCCGTGAACTCGCCGTAGCAATTGTCGACGAAGACGAGCACATCCGGCTTCATGGATTTTACTCGGCGGACCATCTCTCCGATCTGATCGACGGTGAACGAAGCTCTCCAGTCGTAGCCCCTCGAGCGCTGAATGCCGATGACGCGGGTCCGTTCCGTGATGAGCGTCTCCACCGCTTCCCAATCGACGCCGCCATCCGGCGCCAGCGCCGCCTCCTTGTAGAGGATTCCCCAATCCTGAAGGGATCCGGTGCCGTCGCCGGGCTTGCCGATAACCTTGTGCAAGGTGTCGTAAGGACGTCCGGTCACGTATAACAGTTCGTCCCCGGGACGGAGCAGTCCGAACAGCGCCGTGCTGATCGTATGCGTGCCGGACGCAAAATGAGGCCGCACGAGAGCGGCCTCGGACCGGAAGACGTCGGCATACACGAGATCGAGCACTTCGCGCCCCCGATCGTTGTAGCCGTAGCCGGTGGATCCGTTGAAATGAAAATCGCTGACCTTATGCTTCTGAAACGCTTCGATGACCTTCCATTGATTGCGCTCGGCGACGAGATCCAGTTCCGCGAATCGGGATTGAACCTTTTTTTTCTGCCGCCTGCGCAAGCTTCATGAGCTTGTCCAACTTGTATTCAGTCTCCTTGCTGTGTCGTAATTCCGGCGCTGGTCCGCGACTGGCGGTAAGGCTCCAGCTGATGTCCGTTCACTTCGTAATCCGCGCGGTTGAGCTCCACCGTCAGCCATAGGACGTCTCCGTCCGCTTCCCGCTCCAGCACCTCGCCGCAACGGTAGGCAAGCGCGATCAGGTCCCCGCGGTCGGCCGGCAAGGCAAACGACCGGGTTTCCCCCGAAAGCTCGTCCTGAATCGCCTGCAGCAGACGGCTCCGGTCCGCAGCGTCGTAGGCGCTGATGAGCAGCTGCCGAGGACCGCTGGACGGAAGCAGGCTTCTGAGCGCTCCTCCGACCAGGTCCTTCTTATTATACACGAGCAGGAGCGGCTTGTCCGATGCCCCGAGCTGCTGCAGCAGCTCCTCGACGACCCGCATCTGCTCGCGCCGCATCGGGGACGAGCTGTCCACGACATGCAGGATCAGGTCCGCCTCCGCGACTTCCTCCAGGGTGGCGCGGAACGCGGCTACAAGATCATGGGGCAGGTTCTGGATGAAGCCTACCGTATCCGTGAGTACGACCTCGTTGCCGCTTGGCAGGACCAGAACCCGGGAGGTCGGGTCCAGAGTTGCGAACAGCCGGTTCTCGACCAGCACGTCGGCGAGCGTAAGCTCATTCATCAGCGTCGACTTGCCTGCGTTCGTATATCCGACAAGCGCGACTTGGGTTACGCCCGTCTTGCGGCGCCGCTCCCGGTGAAGCTCGCGGGTGCGCGTCAGCTCCCGAAGATGGGCCTTGAGATCGGAGATGCGTCCCCGGATATGCCTCCGGTCGGTCTCAAGCTTGCTCTCCCCCGGCCCGCGCGTGCCGATACCGCCGCCGAGGCGGGACAGATTTTTGCCGTGTCCCGACAGGCGCGGCAGCAGGTAGCTCAACTGAGCGAGCTCGACCTGGATGATGCCTTCCCGGGTTTTCGCCCTTCCGGCGAATATATCGAGAATAAGCTGGGTCCGATCGATGATTTTGGCATCAAGCGATTGTTCGAGATTGCGCACTTGCGCACCGGACAGCTCCTGGTCGAAAATGATCGTTGTCGCTCCGAGCTCTTCCTTGACGGCGCGGATCTCCTCCACCTTGCCTTTGCCGACGAGCCATTTGGGATCGGGCGCTTCCTTGTTCTGAATGACAGTCGCAAGCACTTCGACGCCGGCCGTATCGGCCAGGTTGGCGAGCTCTTCGAGCGAATGCTCCGGATCCGAAGGGCCGCGCTTCGCCTCCTGGGTGACCAGACTGACGAGAATGGCCCTGTCGGGCACGCCATGATCCGTTTCATAGGTTGTCGTATCCAAGCTTCGCGAAGCTCCTTTCGCCTTATCCGAGTTCACCAGGCTGCTTGACCTTTCCCTCCCAGCGCATGTCTTCCGGACGGATGCTCATGAGCTCCTGCCTGCCAGGACTGGCCGACGCATACTGGTTGAGGAGCCTGACGGCCTGGTGGCGGATGGATTTTTCAATCAGATTGCGGACATAGCGGGCATTGCTGAACGAATAGAGCGTAGCCGTCTTTTCCTGCATCAGATGGCTCCTCAGCTTGAAGACGGTCTGAGGGAGCAAGGAATAGTCCCGGTCTTTGGCCATCAGCTCAGCGATCTGTATGAGCTGGTCCACCGAGTAGTCGGGAAAGTCGATCTGGATCGGAAATCTCGAAGGCAGTCCGGGATTCGTTAGAAGAAAATGCTCGATCTCGAGCGGGTAGCCGGCCAGAATGAGGACGAACTGGCTGCGATAGTCCTCCATCGCCTTGACGAGCGTATCGATCGCTTCCTTCCCGAAATCCTTCTCCCCGCCTCGCGCCAGGCTGTAGGCTTCATCGACGAACAGGACGCCTCCCAGCGCCTTTTTCACGAGATCGCGGGTTTTTTGCGCGGTATGCCCGATGTATTCGCCGACAAGATCCGCCCGCTCGACCTCGATGAGATGTCCCTTGGACAGCAGGCCCATCTTCTGGAACAGCTTGGCGACGATGCGGGCGATCGTCGTCTTGCCGGTGCCGGGATTGCCCTTGAATATCATATGATAGACTTGCGCTCCGCCAGAGAGCCCGGCTTCCGAGCGCATCTGGCTGATCAGGAGCAAGGCATAGATTTCATAGATCAGCGATTTGACCCCTTCCATGCCGACCATATGCTCCATTTCCTTTTGGATTTCGGCATAGGGATCGGCTGCGGGAGCCTGCCTGGCCGCTCCCGCAGGCTCGGGATAATCGACCTGCTGGGCGGCTGCGGAGGATGCTCCGAGACCGTACGTCTCATGGCTTCGCAGCACGACATTTATTTGGCGGGAGGGCCTTGCGCCCTGATGTCCCGAAGCGGCGTGTCCGTTCATCCGCGGCATCACCTGTCCTTCCTGCAATTGAATGGCTCTACAAATTGTATTCGGGACAGCAGAGCCATATTAACAGAATCAGACAGACTTCAGATCGGACTATGAACGGTTGCTAACGGCCTTCATACGGACTTGAGCCCGACCAGCATGAGCAGCTTGTCCAGCTGCCACTTGCCGTACGCAAGCGTCTCCCGGGTTTCGTTGGCTGCTGCGTTGAGCACTTTGGATTTGACGGAACTTACGACCGGGTCGGGAAACCCGAGGAACCGCGCCATGTCGAGCGCCCTGGAGGCATGATACTCATGCGTAATGATCAGATAGGACTTGATGCCGGCAGCCTCGCCGGCCTTCCGGCTGAACACCAGGTTCTCGTATGTGCTTGTCGCCCGGTTCTCGAGAATGACGGCATCCTTGGGCATGCCGCGCGAAACGAGATAGACTCTCATCCCCTGTGCTTCGGTGAGCTTGGAGCCGTTGCGGTCGAGACCTCCGGAGACGATCAGCTTCTGCACTCTCCCGGCTTGGTACAGCTTCAGCGCCTGATCCAGCCGCTCCTTGAGTCCAGGGCTCGGCGCATCGTTCCAGAGAGCGGCTCCGAGCACGATTCCAGCCTCCCGCTGCGGCACAGGATTGGGTGGAGAATAATGCGTGATCTGCCAGAACAGGTACCCCGCTGCAAATACACCGAGAGCCCCGACAATCAGGCAAGCGCGCACAAGGCGGCCCAGCAGGCCGCCATGTCGGTTTTTTTTGCGCCGGGCGGCAGGCTTCTTCGCCGTCCCGGTCTTTTTTGTCGGCTTCGGCTTGTTCGTCCCCGCCTCTGCCGCCTTCATGATTCGCTGACCTCGCCCATTCGTTCGGCCAGCGTCTTGCGGTGGCGCAGGCTGAGCGTAAAGTAGCGGAAGCGTCCGTTCTTGATGGCGGCAAGCAGCCTTCCAGCCGTCTTCCGGGCCATCGCCGCTTCCTTGCGCGTCACATCGCCGTCGCGGATCGCATCCTCCAGCTCATCCTCGTCCATCAGGAACACTTCTCCCGTAGGAAGCACGACGATATCCAGATAAAGATCGTCGAACCAGGGAACCTGCTGGTCCGTCAGGCCTTGCGTCTTGCAGATATCGATGTACCACTGCACGACCTTGCCCTTGTCGTCGAACATGGTCGTGACGACGAAGTGCTCGCCGCGGGGAAAATGCTGCATCCAGAGATAGCCCCGGTCGGCCAGGCAGAGCCTCCGTCCGTTGTACTCCTTCCAGAGCGGCTCCCGGAGGTCGTGAATCCGGTAAAACGTGACCAGCCCTCTGAAATCCTCTCCGTCAAGCGTCAGGCAAGTGTAGCTTTTGCGCAGGATACGCCGCCAGTTGGCCCGATCCGAAAATTTTCGTTTCATATGGAACGTACCCTTTCCCTTAAGATGCGGCAATGGCGCTGCGACTATGCTCGGTTCGCCCCTGCCTTTTTTCCGTGTTTCCTTTAGTTGACAGCTTACCACATCTTACTGTCCATCTCCAGCGGTAACGCCAAATAAGACCAACCTGCCTTGGCCATGTCAAGGCGAAAACAGCCGCTTCAAAAGAAAATATCCCCGCTCCGGATTGGGAGCGGGGACAGGAACGATCTTATTGGACGACCGAGTTGAACGACATGATCCATACGGAGCCGGCAACGATCGTGATGACGATGACAAAGCCGAGCACCAGCGCCATGACGTTGTACCGAGGCTTCTCGCCTTCGTTGATATGCATGAAGAAGAAAAGCTGGACGAGAAGCTGCAGAATCGCTGTGACGAGAATGACGAGCAGCGTCCCCGTCCGGGACATCAGGCCGTTGAATACGACGAGCATCGGGATGACAGTCAGTATGATCGAGATGATGAATCCGATCGTATAAGACTTGAGCGACCCGTGGTTATGCTCCTCGTGATGGCCATGTCCGTGGCCGTGGGAATCGGAATGCGGGCTCATCTACATCACCCCCATGAGGTAAACGACGGAGAACAGGAAGATCCAGATCACGTCGAGAAAATGCCAGTACAGGCTGAAGTTCGAAATCTTGCGCTTCGTTACCGTTGTAATTCCGTGCTTGCGCAGCTGGAAGATCAGCCCGATGCACCAGAAGATGCCGACGGTAACGTGGATTCCGTGGGTGCCGACCAGGGTGAAGAACGCCGACAGGAATGCGCTCGTGCCGATGTTCGCTCCTTCATGGACGAGGTTCACGAACTCCGTGACCTCGAGGTAAAGGAACGCCGCTCCGAGCAGGAGCGTCATGATCAGCCAGAAAATCATGCCGCTCAGCTTTTTGGCCTGCATCTGGAGAACGGCCAGGCCGCTCGTGAAGCTGGACGTAAGCAGGAGGAACGTCGAGGCGACGAATCCCGGAATCTCGAACAGCTCCTTGCCCGAAGGTCCGCCGTTCGTATGGCCGACCAGGACGACATAGGTCGCGAACAAGGTGCCGAACAGCAGAGTATCGGATACCAGGAACAGCCAGAAGCCCGCTGTCTTGAGCGACTCCTGTTCCTGGGTATGATGCTCGTGGACCTCAGGAGAGACGATATGCTGCTGCATTAGTACGACCTCCCTAATTTCCGTTCCGTCTCGATGACCTCATCGACCGGAATGTAATAATCCACATCGTAGCTGAATGACCGGGCGAACAGGCTGCCGAAGACGCCCAGTGCGCCGACGATGATCATCCAGGTCCAGTGGAACGTGAAACCGAAGCCCACGAGGAAGAAGAAGCTTGCCATGACGAATGGAATGGCGGAGTTCTTCGGCATATGGATCGGCTCCAGCTGCTGCTTCGGACGCTCGATTCCTTTCGCCTTGTCTTCCTTCACATGGAACCAGTCGTCGGCATGCTTCACCTGAGGCACAACCGCGAAGTTGTATACCGGAGGCGGAGATGGAATCGACCATTCCAGCGTTCTGCCGTTGCCGCCCCATGCATCGCCGGTTGCCCGTTCGCCCTTGCGGACGCTGTAGGCGATCTGCCATACCTGGAACAGGAAGCCGATGCCCATCATGAAGGCGCCGATCGTGCTCGTGAAGTTGAGCGCAGCCCAGCCGCGGTCCCAGCCGTACGTGTAGACGCGGCGCGTCATGCCGTCAAGGCCGAGGAAGTACTGCGGGAAGAAGCAGACGTAGAAGCCGATGTTCCATGTCCAGAACGCCCAGCGTCCGCGCTTCTCGTCGAGCTTGAAGCCGAACAGCTTCGGCCACCAGTAGTAGATGCCGGCGAGGTAGCCGAACACGACGCCGCCGATGAGCACCTGGTGGAAGTGGGCGATCAGGAAGTAGCTGTTGTGGTACTGGAAGTCTGCCGGTGCGACGGCGAGCATGACGCCCGTCGCTCCCCCGACCAGGAAGCAAGGAATGAAGCCCATCGTCCAGAGCATCGGACTCTGGAAGCTGATTCTCCCTCGGAACATGGTGAAGAGCCAGTTGAACACCTTGACCCCGGTCGGGATGGCTATCGCCATCGTTGTGATCGCGAAGAACGAGTTGACGTCCGCGCTCGAGCCCATCGTGAAGAAGTGATGAACCCAGGTGAAGAACGACAGGACGCTGATGACCATCATTGCGAAGACCATCGACTTGTAGCCGAATATCGTCTTCTTCGAGAAGGTGGCCACGATCTCCGAGAAGATGCCGAAGGCGGGAAGCACGACGATATATACTTCGGGGTGGCCCCACATCCAGATCAGGTTGACATACATCATCGACATGCCGCCGCCGTCAAGCGTGAAGAAGTGGGCCCCGAAATAGCGGTCCAGGAACAGCAGCGCCAGCGTGATCGTCAGAATCGGGAAGGCGAACAGAATGGTGATGCACGCCGAAAGCACGGACCAGGAGAACAGCGGCATTTTCATCAGCTTCATGCCTGGCGCGCGCATTTTCAGAATCGTGACGATGAAGTTGATGCCGGTAGCGAGGGAGCCGATACCGGAAATCTGGATGCCCCAGATGTAGAAGTCCTGGCCGACGCCGGGACTGCCCGAGAGCTCCGACAGAGGCGGATAGCTGAGCCATCCCGCATCGGGAGAGCCGCCGATGACGAACGATACGTTCAGCAGCATCGCACCCATCAGGAACAGCCAGAAGCTGAGCGCGTTCAGGAACGGGAACGCGACGTCGCGGGCTCCGATCTGCAGAGGCACGACCATGTTGAAGAGAGCGAACATCATCGGCATCGCCATGAACAGGATCATGATCGTGCCGTGCGTGGTGAAGATGGCGTTATAGTGGTCCGCCTGCAGGAACTCCACGTTCGGGAGCGCCAGCTGCGTCCGCATGAGCAAGGCGTCGACGCCGCCGCGGAACAGCATGAGCAGCGAGGCGATCAGGTACATGATGCCGATTTTCTTATGGTCGACCGTCGTCAGCCATTCGCGCCAGAGCCATTTCCACTTCTTGAAGTAGGTCAGGACGAAGACGATGGCAATGCTGACGAGAGCGATGGATACATCCGCGCCATAGATGAGCGGATCGCCGGTGACGAAGAAATCGGCGGCAAAGTCTTTTATCGAATCCAACATGGATGAATTTCCTCCCCTTGGCCGCCTAGTGGTTCATTTCGGGCTGCGATAGGCCCGATGTCTGATTTGCTGCATCCGGCTCGGAGCCGGAGCTTTCGTTGCTGCCGTCCTTCACGGGATAGGCGCCGCGGATATCCAGGCCGTTGGCCGGATGATGATGCCCGCCGTTTTTGATGACGATCGAGTTGAACAGGTTCGGGTCCATGGAGCCGAAGGTTTGAATATCCGCCGTTCCCTTGACCGAGAGCTTGTTGTAGGCGGCGTTGTCCAGCTTCGCCGTCTCCTGCTGCGACTTGCTTACCCAGTCGTTGAAGTCGTCCTGGGACATCGACTTCACGGTGAAGTTCATCTTGGCGAAGTCGGTGCCGGTGAAGTTGGCTCCGGAGCCGAAGTATTCGCCTGTTTCATCCGCCTGCAGCCACATCCTCATCGCCATGCCCGGCATCGCATACGTCTGGCCGCCGAGCTGCGGAATCCAGAAGGAGTTCATCGCCGCGCTGGACGTCAGAACGAACTGGATCGGAGTGTTCTCCGGAATGTTGATGTAGTTGATCGTCGCGATGTCCTGATCCGGATACTGGAACAGCCATTTCCAGTCCATCGACGTCACCTGGATCGTCACCGGCGCTACATGGGCGGTTTCGGCCGGCGGCTTGACGAGCTTGTACGTATCCCGGACCGTGAAGTATCCCAGCAGCACGACGATGACGATCGGGATCCCCCACCAGATCGCCTCCAGCTTCGTGCTGTGAGACCAGTTCGGCTCGTACGGCGCCTTGTTGTCCGGCTTATCGCGGTACCGCACGATTATGAACGCAAAAATGCCGAGTACAGGCACAATAATGACCGCGCACAAAATGACGGAAATCCAGATCAGGTTTTTCTGAATCTCCGCGACCGGACCTTTCGGATCCAGCACCATGAGGCTGCCGGACCATACCACCACGATGGCCACAGCAGCTATGGCGAGGGCAATCCCGAGCCCCCATAGCCACTTGTGTGAATTTTTCATCGTTTCATCTCCTTTTGGCCATCTCCATCCTGCTATTACCCATTAACCGAGTATGCTCTTGACAGAACATTTCCTCTCTCGTGTTACAGCATAGCAAAAAGGACGCCTTTCGGCGCCCCCCGTTAACGAATCCGTCTTATTTTTGTGCGATTTCCGTAAAATGTTGTTCATTGAATGTCCTTATATTTGCGAAATATTACCGTCCCCTGCCGGGACGCTCCCCGCCTTCGCCGGTATGGCTGCCGATATACTCGTCCACCAGCGGGAACATGAAGGAAGCGATATAAACGACGGGCGCGGCTATGAGGCAGCCTACGCCTGCCATGAGCGCCATATTGCCGTCATTGAACGGATACAGGAAGCCTGCGCACAAAACCGCCCCTGCCGCCAGCACCGCCCAGGCGTAGATCCTCAGCCATCTTCCCATTCCAGCCGCGCCATGCTTGCCCATAATGGAGATCCCTCCTCTGCTAGTACAGCATATGAGGGAAATTCACATCATGTTCACACATTCGGCGGAACATCAGGCAAAGGGAATCAGCTTTCCTTGATTTCGACGTTTTGGATGCTCACCGATTGAGTCGGCTTGCTGGGCTCGCCTTGGGCATTTTTCTCGACCGGAGTGGCGGCAATCTTGTCCACGACATCCATTCCGCCCGAAATCTCGCCGAAGATCGTATAGTTCGGAAGCTGGCTCAAGCTCTCGACGCTTGGACCCGTGCCGATAAAGAACTGGCTGCCTCCCGTGTCGGCTTGTCCCGTATTGGCCATCGCCACGACGCCTTTCTTGTAGACATGGCCGTTGTTCAGCTCATCCGGTATCGTATAGCCCGGGCCGCCTGCCCCCGTGCCCGTCGGATCTCCCGTCTGGATCATGAAGTCCTGAATGATCCGGTGAAAAACGATGCCGTCAAAATAGTTGTGCCGCGCCAGAAAGACAAAGCTGTTGACCGTTTCGGGCGCATCCTTCGCGAAAAGGTCGATCGTGAACTCGCCATCCGTCGTAGTGACGACCGCCTGATAGGTTTTGGAGGTGTCGATCGCCATGTCGGGCTTTTTGCTCCAGCTTTTGGCGGCCGATCCGCCGGCATCGCCAGATGCATTGCTGGCCGGCGTACTGGCGCCTGCGCCAGAGGATTCGTTGCCCGCATTCTTCGCTCCGCAGCCCGCCGCAACAATAGCGGTGCCGAGCAGGAGGATGGACAGAGCTTTAAGGTTCTTTTTCATGTTGTCATGACTTCCTTTTCCGTAAAGGTTATGGTTTCGGAATGCGGCATCAGGTGGAAAGGACATCGGAGCTTGAGTGGAATTGGCTCTGGTGTCATATGGAACGGGCATCGGAGCTTGCATTGTCGCAGCTCCGATGCCCGATTGCACTAAGGTCCGGTCGATTCAGCCGGAACCGAAGGTAGTGCGGCTGCATCGCCGGAGGAGGTGCCGGACGTTCCGTCGCCGCTGCCCGTCCCCCCGGCATCGGCCGGAGTCGAGGTCGGCGTCGGGGTCGGCGTCGGCTGGGAAGTCGATTCCCCGCCCTGCTGTCCGCCTCCTTGGCCGTTACCATTCCCGCTGCCGTTGTTTCCATTGCCGTTGCCGTTATTGCCGCTGCCGTTTCCATTATTGCCATTACCGTTGCCGTTATTTCCATGGCCGTTCCCGTTGCCATTGTTTCCGTTCCCGTTGCCATTGCCGTTGTTTCCGTTTCCCTCGTTCCCTTCCCCGCTGCCGTCATTCCAGCCAGGAGTCGGCGAAGGGCTGATCTCGACTGTTGGAATTTCAATCGCGATCCGGGCCGAAGGAGGTCCTTCCAAGCCGGATTTGCTGTCATAGGCCGTCACGTAATATTCGTACGACATGCCGGGCGCCACGTTCATGTCATCGGCGCTTCCCGCAGCGGCGGAATCAAGCGCGCGGCTGAATTCAGCCTGGGAGGAATCCTTGCGGTAGATCCGGTAGCTGATTCCATCACCCTCGACAGGAGTCCAGCGCAGCGACACGAGCATTTGGTTCGGATCGTAGGAGCCCGTCAGATTCTTGACCTGATCGGGCGCATCCGAAGCCGGCGGCGTCGGCGTCGGTTCCGAAGGAGCTTTCCCGAACGAGCCCTTCGGCACGTCCTTCATCGCCTTGGACATGACCTTCGAGAACAATGCGGCCGCTGCGGAACTGCTCTTCTTGAGCAAATGCTCCTTGTCGGTCTTGTCGTAGCCCATCCATACCGCGGCGGTCCACTCCGGCGTATAGCCGACGAACCAGGCGTCGCGGTTGTAGCTGGATTTGAGTCCGCTGATGCCATGCTGCGTCGTGCCGGTCTTGCCTGCCAACGGCCGGTCGATGGCCGCTCCGCGGCCTGTTCCGCCCGGGCCGACGACGCCTTGCAGAAGCTCCGTCATGTAAGCCGCCGTCTGCTCCTTCATGAGCTGCTTGGGCTTCGCTGCGGCATACTGGTATCTCGTCTCCTGAGAATGGTCGACGATCTTGACGATCGTATGAGCGTCCACCGACTTGCCGTCATTGGCGAATGCGCTGTACGCTGTCGCCATCTGCAGCGGGGTTACGCCATGAGACAGCCCTCCCAGCGCGATCGCCAGATTGCGGTCGTCCTTGTCCAGCGGCATGCCGAGCTTGCCGGAGAAGCTTACTCCCTTGCTGACACCGATTTCGTTGAGCAGCCATACCGCGGAGGCGTTGCGGGACTCCATGATCGACTGGCTCATGCTGACAGGACCGATGTACTTGTTTTTGTTGGAATCGGTAGGACAATAGCTGCCGTAGCATTTCTTGTCGTCCCGCAAAGTCGATCCGGGCGTGTAGTCGCCCGTCTCCAGCGCCGGCCCGTATACGGTGATCGGCTTGAAGGAAGAGCCAGGCTGCCGCGGAACCGTGACGCGGTTGAGTCCCTTGCGCACGTAATCCCTGCCGCCGATCATCGCCTTTATCGAGCCGTCGCTATGGTCCATGATAACCATGGCCGCCTGCTGCTTCTGCTCGTCCGGACTTTTCTCGAAGTTGCTGTCGTCGTCGAACTCGTCCTCGATCGTCTGCTGGGCCGTGGCGTTCAGCGACGTGTAGATCTTGTATCCGCCCAAGCGGATCTCATCCTCGGACATATCCATGACCTGCATCGCTTCCTTGACGGCAAAATCGACATAGGTGAGGAATTTGTTGCGGTCGCTGCCGGAATTGAACTCGCCCGGCGGCTTGTAGACGACCGCCTTGGCTTGGTCCTCCTCCTCTTGCGTAATATAGCCCTGGTCGTTCATCAGGGTAAGGACGACGGCCCGGCGCTGCGTCGAGCGCTCGATGTCATCCTTCGGATTATAATAGCTTGGCGCCTTCGGAATGGCGGCAAGAGTAGCCATCTGCCACAGCTTGAGGTCTTCAAGGCTGCTGTTGAAGTAATATTTGGCGGCGAGCTTCACGCCATAGATGCCGTTGCCGAAGTAGATCCGGTTCAGGTACATCGTAAGAATTTCGTCCTTGGTCATCTGGTTTTCCAGGGCAACGGCGATCGAAGCCTCCGTCGCTTTGCGGAAAAACGTCTTGTCCTGGTTCAGGAACAGGTTGCGCGCCAGCTGCTGCGTGATCGTGCTCGCGCCTTCCTTGGCGCTCCGCGCGATGACGTCCTTGACGAGCGCGCGCCCGATGCCGAGCATGTCGATGCCGGAATGCTCCTCGAAGCGCTTGTCTTCCGTCGCGATGAACGCGTCGCGAAGCAGCTCCGGAAGCTCCGAGAACTCGGCGTTCTGGCGGTTGACGCTGGCCAGGCTCGCGATTTTGTTGTTGCTGGAATCATAGACGACGGAAGCCTCCGTCAAGCTGAGCACATCCTTGTTGGCGGCGAGGATGCGCTCGCCGTTGAGGATGACCAGCAGGTAGCCGACGATGCCGGCGACGACGGCGAGAGCTCCCGCGAAAAACAAGCCGTAGAACCATTTCCGCTTGCGGCTGATCCGGCCTTTTTTCCTCTTGCCCTTCTTGCTTGCCGGCTGCGCCGGATAATCCCCTTTTTTTCTTCTGGTCTGGCATGTCTATCGTTCTCCTTCCGGTCGGTCTCTTCTGTCCCGATATAGGTATACCCTTGGAAACAGAAGAACAACCCTGCCGGAGAGCGGGTTGTTCTTCGGACCGATATTTCCTTAACGAAGCTGCTGCAGGAAAGGTTTCACCGCACTCGCGGCGGCATAGCCTGTCCTAGGATTCCGAGGAGCTGTCCTGCGGCTGCATGAGCGATACGTTGCGCTGAGGCGTGAACGTCGAGATCGCATGCTTGTACACCATTTGCTGGCGTCCGTCGGAATCGATGATGATCGTGAAATTATCGAAGGCGCGGATAACCCCGCGGATCTGGAAACCGTTGGTGAGGTAAACCGTGACCGGGATGCTGTCCTTGCGGAGCTGGTTCAGGAACGTATCTTGAATATTAATGGATTTGTTCATTGGAAGTTACCCCCGTCAAAAAGGATTGTTAGTGGTATATTCAAGATCGACTGCAAACTTTCCTGCTAGTATAGCATGGATAAGCTCCAAATTGTTGTGAAAATTTTCCCCGGTGTCGATCCAATGAATGTCCTTCATATGCCGGAACCAGCTCAGCTGGCGCTTGGCGAATCTTCTCGTATCCCGCTTGAGCAGCTGGACGGCTTCCTCCTTCGTCGTCCCGCCTCTCAGCCAGGGAACGAGCTCCTTGTATCCCAGCCCCTGCATGGCCACGGCGTTCTCCGGCACGCCTTGCTCCAGCAAGCGGGCGACCTCCTCCGGCAGCCCGGCCTCCATCATGAGATCGATTCTCTCCTCGATTCTGCCGTACAGCTCCGCACGGTCCATCTGCAGTCCCAGAATAACCAATTCGTAGGGCGACTCTTTTTTCTGTCCGGCGAGCTGGCTGCTCATCGTTTGCCCCGTCACATGGACAATTTCCAGCGCCCGGATGACTCTTCTCACATCGTTGGGATGCAGCTTGGCCGCGGACTCGGGATCGGCGGCAGCCAGCCTGGCATGCAGGGCATCGACGCCATCGGCATCCGCGAGCTTCTGGAGCTCCGCACGGAAGGCTTCGTCCGAGCCCGCCTCGGAGAACCGGTATCCGTAGCAGACCGACTCGATGTAGAGTCCGGTGCCGCCGACAATGAATGGAAGCTTGCCGCGGGCTGCGATCTCCGGAATGAGGCGGCTGCACGCTTCCTGGAAGTCGGCGGCCGAGTAGGGCTCGTCCGGATTCCGGATATCGATGAGATGGTGGGGAATCCCCTCCATCTCATCACAGGGAATTTTGGCCGTGCCGATGTCCATTCCCCGGTAGACCTGCATGGAGTCTCCCGAGATGATTTCCGCGTTCCATGCCTTGGCAAGCTCCAGGCTCAGCTTCGTCTTGCCGACGGCCGTCGGCCCGACCAGAACGAGAAGCGGCTGTTTAGTCAATTCGAATCACTCCGTATCCGACAGCGGATGTCTTTTTCCCCGGACAGCGCTCGAAGCCGAGCCGCTGAAACTCCGGGCTGTTGTTTTTT
This sequence comes from Paenibacillus sp. P22, assembly GCF_000469945.2. Classification (NCBI taxonomy): domain Bacteria; kingdom Bacillati; phylum Bacillota; class Bacilli; order Caryophanales; family Paenibacillaceae; genus Paenibacillus; species Paenibacillus sp. P22. Next base: position 76,439 of record NZ_CBRA020000064.1, read on the forward strand.
TCCTTGAGCAGCACCGTTCTTCTCGCTACCCGAACCGCTTCCCGGACGGTCTCCGCCGCAAGCGCGCCGTGGTTCGCCAAGCCGCGCAGAGGCTCGATCGAGCTTGATTCCTGCACAGGATCGCGGAACATGGGATCGAAGTAGACGATATCGAAGCTGTCGTCCGGCAGCGACTTCAAATAGTCGGCATGTCCGGCGAGCACCGGCCGGATGCGCCGGAAAGCCTCATTGACGTCCTTGAGAGGCGTCTCATAGCTCAGAAGCCCTTCCCGGACAACGGCATGCAGCACCGGCTCGCTCTCCAGCGCCGTCACGCTCCCCTCCGGTCCGGCCGCATACGAGAAAACGATGGAATCGCCGGCAAGTCCGGCCGTGCAGTCCAGGACGCTGTCTCCAGGACGGCAGCCGGCCAGCTCCACCAGCGGATCGGACTCTCCCTTGCGCAGCCGCTTCACGCGGACGTAGGCCATGCTGGGATGGAAATAAAAGGGCGGCTCGTCGGGGCCGCCGTAATAACGAAGCTGCGTGCTCGTGGCGACCAGCAGCTCCTTGTCGCCGTAAGCTGCGGCCAATTGGCCGAGCGTGCGTCCTCTGCGGCTGACGAGCCGCGCGCCCAGCTCCTCCGCCAGGCGGGCGGCAGCGTCGAGCATGTCTCTGCTTGGCTGATCCGTCGTCGTGACGATCATGACATCACCCGTTTGAACATTTTCTCCAGCTGATAGTTGGAAATATGGACCAGAATCGGCCTGCCGTGCGGACAAGTATAAGGCTGCGCGCAGGCGGCCAGCCGGGCGAGAAGGGCTTCGCCTTCCTCCCGGCTCAGCCGGTCGTTCGCCTTGATGGAAGCTTTGCAGGAGCACATGATGGCCGCCTCCTCACGCAGCTTGGCGATGTCCACCGCCCGCTTCTCGCGCAGCACCCACTCCGCCATCTCCTCGACGAGCTGCTGCTCCTCGCCCTTGGGGAACCAATGGGGATGGGAGCGGACGAGGAACGATTGGGGACCGAACGGCTCCAGCTCCACGCCTGCTTCCGCCAGCAGCTCCAGCCTCCCGGCCAGCTGCTGGGCGTCCGCGCTCGTATATTCCAGCGTGAAGGGAACGAGCAGAACCTGGCTCTCGCTGCCCGGCTCCCCGAACTTGCGGTAATAGTATTCGTAATTGATCCGCTCGTGGGCGGCATGCTGGTCGATCATGTACATGCCTTCCTCGTTTTGCGCGATCAGATAGGTGCCGTGCATCTGGCCGACCCAGCTGAGCTCCGGGAAGCCCGTCCCGCCTTCGGGGGCATCGGAGAGGCTGCCCGCCGCTCCGGGGAAAGATTCCGACGGACTGTATGAACCCCCGGATTCGGCAGAGCCGGCTGGAGGGGACAAAGCCAGCCCGCCCACCTCCGGCTTGGGACCGGAAGCGCCGCTGACAACGCCCGCGGGCTCGTCGCCTGCCGGACCGGGAGCGGAGGCATTGGCTCCGCCTGCCAGGGCGGGAACAGCGGCATAAGCTCCGCCTTCCTGCTCCCTCACGGCTCCGGCGCGGTCTGCCGCCATGCCGGAGGCAGGCGCGTACAGCCGCCGAGCGGCGTCAGGCGGAACGGCGGGA
>NZ_CBRA020000065.1:0-20879 GCF_000469945.2 Paenibacillus sp. P22
CTCCCATTATTATATAATAGTAAATATCTTAATCTGCAGATAATCTTGGTCACGGTGTTCAGAACTGGCGGCGGGACTCTGTTCGCGCCTTGCTTGCTATGCAATTTGTCCGAAAGAGCTGCTTTTTCTTCAAATATCAGCGTGTAAGGAAGGTTAAAATGAGTAAAACACAAACCCAAACAGACGTTATCTTAATTGGTGCAGGCATCATGAGCGCGACTTTAGGGGCGCTGCTCAAGGAATTAGCGCCCGATTGGAACATCTCCGTGCTCGAAAGGCGGGCGACCGCAGGCGAGGAGAGCTCCAACGAATGGAACAATGCGGGGACGGGACACTCCTCCCTGTGCGAGCTCAACTACACGGTCGAGAAGCCGGACGGATCGATGGATATCAGCAAGGCGATCGGCGTCAATGAGGAATTTCAGGTATCGAAGCAGTTCTGGTCCTATCTGGTCCAAAGCAAGCTGATCGCCAACCCGCAGGACTTCATCATGCCGGTTCCCCATATGAGCTTCGTGCAAGGGGAGAAGGATGTCGCCTTTTTGAAAAAACGGTTCGACGCCCTGTCGGCCAATCCGCTCTTTGATGGAATGGAATTTTCCGACGATCCGCAGAAGCTGAAGGAATGGATTCCGCTGATGATGAAGGACCGGACAACGAAGGGGCCTATAGCGGCGACCAGGATTGAATCCGGAACGGACGTCAACTTTGGCGCTTTAACGCGCATGCTGTTCGCCAACCTGCAGAGCCGGAACGTGGAGATCAACTACAAGCAGAACGTCGACGATATCAAGCGGACAAGCGACGGCTTGTGGGAACTCAAAGTGCGGAACGTCGACAGCGGCGCGGTCGAACGCCGCACGGCCAAGTTCGTCTTCATCGGCGGCGGAGGCGGCAGCCTCCATCTGCTGCAGAAGTCCGGCATTCCGGAAGGGAAGGGCATCGGCGGCTTCCCGGTCAGCGGACTGTTCATGGTGTGCCAGAAGCCGGAAGTCGTCGCGGAACACCATGCCAAAGTATACGGCAAGGCACCGCTTGGCGCTCCGCCGATGTCGGTCCCGCATCTGGATACCAGGGTCATCGACAAGAAGGAATCGCTGCTGTTCGGACCGTTTGCCGGCTTCTCGCCGAAGTTTTTGAAATACGGCTCCATGCTTGATCTCGTCACCTCCGTCAAGATGCACAACCTGGTCACGATGATGGCGGCAGGCGTGAAAAACGCATCCTTGACCACGTACCTGATCAAGGAAGTGATGCAGTCGAAAGAAAAGCGGATGGACGCCCTGCGGGAGTTCGTTCCGAACGCCAAAAGCGAGGATTGGGACCTGCTCGTAGCCGGCCAGCGCGTGCAGATCATCAAGGATACGGCAGCCGGCAAAGGAACGCTGCAATTCGGCACCGAGGTCATCAACGCCGCGGACGGCTCGATCGCCGCTCTGCTCGGCGCGTCCCCCGGCGCTTCCACTGCCGTTCCGGTCATGCTGGAGGTATTGGCGAAATGCTTCCCTCAGCAGATCAAATCGTGGGAGCCGAAAATCAAGGAAATGATTCCTTCGTACGGCTTGTCCTTGATGGGCAATCCGGAGCTTATCCGCGACATCCATGATTCAACGGCAAGAACGCTTGGACTGAGCCCTAGTCCTCAAGCAGTCAGGTAAGGATCGATTTAAAATGGCCGTCGCCGCGAATGGTGCGGCATCGGTTTTGTTGACAGCCCCGTCGTCATGACGGGGCTGTTTGTCTAGGTCCGGGGACCCGGCGCATCCGCTCCGCGTGCTCTCCCGATTTTGGCAGGCAGCGGTTTTTTCCTTTTGCAGGGCGACATCAGGCCGGGTCTGGGAGTAAACTGGAGCTAACGACGGAACCGCAGATGGAGGACCAGACGATGAACGAATTACCTGTACAGGCCTTATCCGATCTACCGCATGCCAAAGTGCATGGCCGAACGACGGGGGAACTCTCCCCGCTTACTTTATTCTGGAGCGGAAGCGCTCTTGAGCTCCAGGCCCAGGGGTCCGAGCTATGGGTGGAGCTTGAGGCCGATTACGGCCAATACGAGCCGTGGATCACCATTCTGATCAATTCGGTGCCGGTCGGCAGGCAAATGATTACGGCCGGCAGGCACTGGGTCTGCCTGTTCCGGGGCATGAACGGAGAGACGGCGAAGAACGTCCGCATCGTGAAGGACGTGCAGCCGATGAGCGGCGATCCGCGCTGCTCCTTGCACATCCATGCGGTCAGGTTCGACGGGAAGTTCCTGCCCGTCGAGGACAAGCCCTATAAAATCGAGTTCATCGGAGACAGCATCACTTCCGGCGAGGGAGCGATCGGGGGCAGGGAGGAAGCGGACTGGATTCCGATGTGGTTCAGCGGCACGCGCACCTATGCAGCCCTGGCGGCGGAAATGCTCCATGCGGATTGCCGGATTGTTGCCCAGAGCGGATGGGGCGTCCTGACGAGCTGGGACAACAATCCGCACGGCAATATTCCGCAGCATTACCGGAAGGTATGCGGCCTTCTGACGGGAGAGAGGAATGCGGCTCTCGGCGCCTTCCGCGACTATGACTTCGCTTCCTGGCAGCCGGATGCCGTGGTCGTGAATCTGGGCACCAACGACGGAGGCGCGTTCTACTCGCCCGAGTGGAAGGATGAGGAGACCGGAAAGATCTACAAGCAGCGTCTGAACGAGGACGGGACCTTCAACGAAGAGGATCTGAAGGCTTTCGGAGGCGGCTCGGCGGAGAGCGGCGCGGCGACGGAGTCAGGCTCTGCTCCCGGAAGCAAGAAGTTCTGTTCCGAATGCGGCCAGCCGCTCGCGCCCGGCGCGAAGTTCTGCTCCAACTGCGGAACCAAGGTGTAGATTCCGATGGCCGAAGAGACGAAGGTTCCGGAGGTCGTTGCTTTTCCTTGCGCCGGATGCGGAGGTCCCATGCTGTTCGATGTCGGCAGCCAGCAGCTCAAATGCCAATACTGCGGCCGCTTGCAGGAAATCGAAGAAGACCGCACCCCGCCCAGCGAGCATGATCTCGAGGACGGCAAGGACGATGCCGACACGGACTGGGGCATCGCCCAGGTCGCGGTCAAATGCGGCAATTGCGGCGGCGAGAGCCTCATTCCCGCGCAGCAGACGGCGACGGTATGCGCGTTTTGCGGCTCTCCCAAGGTGCTGCCACAGCCGGAGACGGCGAGCATCCGTCCGGAATCGCTCATTCCCTTCCATGTCGACAGCGATGCTGCGGAGGCTTCCTTCCGGTCCTGGAAGAAGAAGCGCTGGTTTCTGCCCAACGCCTTCAAGCGGGAGCGCACGGCCGCCAGGCTGACGGGAATCTATATCCCCTATTGGACGTATGATACGGACACGGACTCCTCCTACTCCGCCCAGCGGGGAGATTATCATTACCGGACTGTGACCCGCACCCGGACGGTAGACGGCAAAACCGAAACGTATACCGAGCAGGAGCGCTATACGGTCTGGCATTTCGTAAGCGGCAGCTACGACCATTTCTTCGACGATGTCCTCATTCCCGCTTCCGGCCAATACGACGCCAAGCTGCTGGACCGGCTCGGCGACTTCCGTCTGGACGGACTGCTCGGCTACAAGCCGGACTATCTCAGCGGTTATGTCGCCGAGCGGTATTCGATCGGCCGCTCCCGGGGCTGGGAGCTGGCCAAGGCGAGAATCGCCTCCTCGGTGGAAAGCGCTGTCCGCTCCCAGATCGGAGGCGACGAGATCAGCAATCTGAGCATCAGCACCCGGTACGCCAACCAGACCTACAAGCATCTGCTGCTGCCGGTATGGAACGCGACCTACACGTACAAATCCAAGCCGTACCGCTTCATGGTCAACGGGCAGACCGGGCTTGTATCCGGCCACGCTCCGCGCAGCCCTTGGAAAATCGCCTTTTTTACACTGGCCTGCCTGGCCGTCATCGCCGCAGTCGTACTGCTCGTGATGAGCCGCCAAGGACAAGGATAGTCCGGAACCTGCCGGCCGCTGGATGGAATGAATGGCAAAGAGGCTTGGGATGATCCCCAAGCCTCTTTTTTTGATCTTATCGGCTCAGCAAGCGGTAGAGCGCCGCCGCGCTTTCCGCGCGGGTCAGCTGATCGCCCGGAGCGAAGGAGCCGTTGTCCCGTCCTCCGAGCAGTCCAAGGCCTGCGGCTGCAAGGACATCCTTCGCTGCCCAGCCGCTGATGGCGGACTCGTCCTTGAAGGATGGAACGGACGGATTCGACGGCACAGCCGTCAGAATGCCTTCTTTGATTCCGTATGCATAAGCGCGCATCAGCATGACGGCCATTTCCTCGCGGGTAACGGACGCTCCCGGAGCGAAGGCATCACGGCCCCTGCCGCCGATGATGCCGGCGTCATAGGCGGCGCTGACGGAATCCGCGTACCAGGCGTTCTCGCCTACATCCGCGAAAGGCTTGGCGCTGCCCGGCTTCAGCTCCAGGATTCGGGCGAGCATGGCGGCGAATTCCGCGCGGGTGACGGCCTTGTTCGGAGCGAACTGCTGCTCCGAGACGCCGTTCACGAGCTCGCGGGCCGCCAGGAACTGGACGGCGGCTGCCGACCAATGTCCGGCAGGGAGATCGGCGAATTCGCGGCCGGCATGCAGCAGCGCATAAGCGGAGCTGCCGTCGGCCGGAACGGTCCAGCTGCCGTCGGCGCCGTTCCACGTTCCGCGGACATAGGTCCCGGTTCCGGTTCCGTCGATCCGGTATACGTTGGCCGTCTTCCCGTCCGCCGCGGAAGCCGCTTTGAAGCTCAGCTTCATTCCCTTTGCGGATACCGCCTGCTCGGAATCTCCGTTCTGGACGAGCAGTCTGGCCTTAATGGCAGAGCCGATCGCCGCGAGGCTGCCGAATCGGCCTTGCTTCTTGAGCCCGGCCAGAAGAGCGTCCGCCTCTGTGCCGGAGACTTCATCCAAACGGAGGACAAGGCTGCCCTTGCCTTCCGCAGCCGCTGCGGCCAACAGCTCCTGCGGCAGCACGATCGTGGTTGTGCCCTTATGGATCCGCAGCACGGAGCCTGCGGCCAGACCGGCGGCTTCTCTAGGGATCAGCACCGTCTGGACGGCCTCGCCCAGCGTCACGTTCACTTCGCCGCCTGTATCCGGCTTGAGGTCGGCAGCCAAGATCGAGAAGGTCTGCCCGACCGGCGTTGGAGACGGAGAAGCGCTGGGAGCAGCAGTCGGTGCCGGCGTCGAAGGCGGGCTGCTCGGGCTTGGCGTCGCACTCGGCGACTCGCTCGGCGTTGCGCTCGGCGACTCGCTCGGCGTCGCACTTGGCGCCTCGCTCGGCTTCGCGCTTGGCGTCGCTTCGCCCGAAGAGCGGTCAATGACGACATTGATCGTCTTGGTTGCTTGGCTTGCCCGCCCTTTATCCGTGTAGAACGGCAGGTTCAGAGTCTCTTGAGTCGGTTCGATATGGAGCACGAACTTGTTCTCTCCAGGCATCAGAGGAATGTTCTTCAGGTACACATTGCCTTGTGCATCCATAGCTCCGTCCGCGATCGGCTGGTTGTTGATCGTGAAGGCTACGCCGTACGGAACGTTGGCGCTAAGCGTCCAATGGTTCTCATCCGTGGAGTAGCGAATGTCCTCCCCGTAGGAAATGCGCGGCTGCAGAACCATCAACGGCATGTCCACCCAGCGGAGGACGTAGTCGTCGACGACCATTCGGTTGCCGCCCTGATTGGAAATTTGAAGCTGCATATTCGTATCGGTGGAGCTGTAGGCCCAGTTCCCCGGATCCGTCGTATCCCCGGCAAGATGCTTGTGGCTGGTGAGAGCTTCCTTGTCCCAGTCGCCGCGGGCGTATTTGTACTGGATCGACTTGCCGGCCATCATCTTGAACGTATATTCCACCACGCTGCGGTTCGTCGCGCCGCTCGGCACGTTCAGCTTCGTCGACGTCACGTTCCAGCCGTTGAAATCGCCGGCGATGGTGATGTCATCCGTGCTTGGCGTATAATCCGGCAGATGGAGACGGAGCGTCACATCCACCATGACCAGCTTCGGCGTCACGCTCTGCTCTTCCGAGAAGCTGCGGTTGTACGCCATGTCATAGGCCGCGACCTTGTAGCGATAGGTCGTATCGTTGCTCACCGTAAAGTCGGTATAGCTGCGCTTGCCGCCCGTAACCGAGGCGATCCGGACGAAGGAGCCATCCGCTCCGGCAGCGCGGTAGATTTCGAAGCCATAGACGGAGTCATCTTCGCTCGTCCAGTTCAGCACCGCCCGGCTGGATTCCACCGTAATGGCGGCGAGCGCCGGAGGTGCCGGCGCATCCGTGTCCTCATTCGGGAACACCGTGACATGCGACAGCCCCGTGGATTCCGTCCAGGTCTCTCCGTTATCGGCAGAGAAGGCGGCGTAATAATGGTACACGCCCGCTTGCAGCGGCTCGAAGGAAGCCGCGTACACCTTGTCCCCGCCGGCTCCGTCCGCCTTGAACTTCAGCGGCTTGGAAGCCGCCTCGGCCTTGGCCGAGCCGTCCGGGAAATACATCAGCTTGCCGATGAGACCGGCCGGCTGCAGGCCGTCTCCCCGGTCCGTCAGGCCGGGAGCCTTCACGGATACGGTCAGCTCGCCCGTCGTCCGGCCTACGCCGAGATAGACGTCCGCAGCGACGGTCGATACGGCCGACACTTCCGTGATGGGATAGGCCGGGGTCGCCGACACGGTCGGGCCCGGCAAGCCTTCGGAAGCGCCTTGGAAGGCAGCAACGCTGTAATAGTACTTCGTTCCATTGGTTACGGCCGTATCGGTGAATGCCGCTTCCGTGCTCGTGCCGGCCAGCTCCAGCTTGCCGCCGTCGATCAGCGAACGGTAGACGCGGTAGCCCTCGGCGCCGTCAACGGCATTCCAGGAAAGCTCGACGCTGCCGTTGCCCGCCTTGGCCAGCAGGCCGCCGACTTCCGCGACAGGCGACAGAGCGCCTTCGGAAATCATCATGACGCCGGAGAGAGCCGGCAGCGTGTATTCCAGCTTGCCTCCGGTTACGACGGCGCTGATGCCGCTGCCCAGGCCGTCGACAAGCGTCAGGCCGTCCGGCAGGTAGCCCGTCACGTCGGCCGTGATCTTCTGCGCGGCATCCCCGCGGTTGATGGAGACGAGCGCGGCCTTCGTGTCGTTCTTGCGGGCGTAAGCGATGGCGTCGCCGGTAGCGTAGACCGCCTTCAGATCGCCCGTTCGCAGCACCGCCTCCGCTTCGCGGAGCTTGGCCGCCTTTTGATAGGAGTCCAGCAGTCCGGCATAAGAGCCGGTTGCCGAATAGCTTTTGCCGTCAGGACCTTCGCTCTCCACGACCCGCTCCCACGGGAACGTACGGCGGGAATCCGGATCCTTCGTGCCCGTCACTCCGACCTCGTCGCCGTAATAGATCGTCGGCGCGCCCGGATAGCCCATCTGGAACAGAGCGACCAGCGCCTGCTGCTTGAGCGCCTTGTCGTCCGCATCCTTGGCGATGACCAGATGCTCCTCCTCGTAGTTCGGGAACATCAGCTTCGTGATGGAACGCGTCGTATCATGGGAATCCACCAGGTTGAGCATCGCCTGCCATGCCTGCTCCGGGTAATCCTCGCGGATGGACTCAAGCGTATCGTTGAAGGTTTTGGCATCGCCGCCGATGAGGAACGCCTGCAGCGCGCCGCGGAAGCGATAGTTCATGACGGAGTCGAATTGGTCTCCGAGCAGGTAATGAGTCGCCACGCCCCACTCCTCGCCCAAAATGATCGGATCCTCGATATCGTTGCCGCCTGCGTCCTTGAGGCCCGCCGTCGACTTGACGGCTTCGCGGAACTTCTGCCAGGTTCCGGTCGATACGTCCGGAGCGACGTCCAGCCGCCAGCCGCCGGAGCCCATCCAAGGCCAGCGCTGCGAGACGACGTTCTGCATGGCCGCTTCGGCATCCTCGGCGGATTTGCCGCTCAAGTCGTGGCCGATGACCGCTTCGCGGTAGCCGATATTGTTCCATTCATGCTGCTCCTCGGAGGAGCCGATCGCGTCCGCGTCGCCAGGCTGCGGCGTCTTGGCATCCATCGCCGGCAGGGAATCGTAGCCCCACCAGGCGTCGTATTTGTAATGCGTGCTCGTGCTGTCCTTGTCCGCCACCTTCACGTTCTCGACCGTGAACCAGTCGATGAAGCCGAAGTCGGCCGGGTATTCGTAGTTCTTGCCCGTCGCGGGGTTCACCTTGCCCGTGAAGAAAGCACGGGCCTGCTGCTCGGCTGCCGCCTTGTCGAGGCTCTCTCCTTTATCCTTTGCCGCGTTTTGCAAGTCGTAGACCTTCGCCCAATACTCGTAAGCGCCGATCTCCGGATATTTGCCGTAGCGGTCGAAATAAATGCTGTCGTCGCCGACGTGGTTGAACACGCCGTCCGTGATGAGATGCATGCCCCTGGCCTTGACGGCCTTGGAGAAGTCGATGAACACCTTGTCCGACGCCTTGCGCGTCTCCTCATAGTTGAGGCCTGAGGCCGGATCGCCAGGCTTGTTGTACACCGGCTCGCCGAACATCGGGTCCAGATGCTTGTAGTCGGTGGCATCGTATTTGTGGTTGGATGCCGCCCATGCGACGGGGTTGAGGTAGATCGCCGTCACGCCGAGAGACTGCAGGTAATCCAGCTTCATCCCGATGCCCTGGATATCCCCGCCGTAGAATTCGTTGGTCCAGGTGCCGTCCGAAGTCGCGTTCGGGTAATACGGCTTGTTCTCCGGCTTCACGCGGTCCGGATTTTCCGGCACGTCGCTCCACTGTCCCGCGACTTGTCCGGGAGCAGGGTCGTTCGCTACTCCGCCGTCAAAGTATTGCAAAGGCAGCGACTTGATCGGAGCGTCCTTGTCGACCCGATTCTCGTTCCGATCCCCGCGGTAGCCGTCCACCAGCTTGGCGCGGTTGTTGTCCGGATTCCCGTCGAAGAAGCGGTCCGGGAAGATCTGGTACACGACGGCGTTCTTCATCCAGTCCGGAGTTTTGTAATCGGCTTTGTATACCGTCAGATCGAATGGTACGGCGCCGTCCTCCGCGGCCATGCCCGTCCCGCCGCGGCTGGACGTGCCGTTCTTGTCGTCGCCGAGCTCCAGCTTGGCCGAGCCGTCGATGAGGATGAATTTATAGCCCCAGATGCCGATTCCGGTGAAGACGGACTTCGGAATGATCGCTTCCCAGTAGTCCTTGCCGTCCACGGTCGTCACCTTGCGCATTTCGTGCGTCGATGCGAGGCCCTCTGCATTCGTCAGCTCCACCCGCGCCATCTGCACGTCGTCCTTGGCAGCGGCCACGCGGAGCGTGAGGTCCGCGCCGTTCTCGGCGATGGCGCCGAACGGCTTCTTGAAGGTGAGCGAGCGGCTGTCGAACTGGATGGCGTCCTTGTTGATCTTGCCGTTCGAACCGCCGCCGGCAAGGAATGTGTCGGCCTTCAGCTTTTGATCTCCTTTGTAGTCGATGCTGAAGATGGCGTACAGATCGTCGCCTCCGACAATATTCAGATTGCCGCCGTTTGGACCTGTCGCGCCGTAGTTCTCCTCCCAGCTCGGGCCAAAGGCAACCTTGGCCTCATACCGGCCTTCCGGCAGCTGGACTTGGAGCTTGTACACGCTGCCGTCCAGGTTGTAGTCGAGGAACCGGTATGTCGCGCCGGCCGGATCCCAATCCGCGGGATCGCCGAGCTTCTTCTGCATGGTTCCGACCAGACGAGGCCATTTCATATCGTCCAGGGATGGAACGTATTGGGCCAGGCCGTGCACCCCAGGCACCGAGATACGGGCTTGTCCGATTTCGTCGTTGACGAAGAAGGTGACCGATTCCGCTTGGTCCAGCTTAAGCTTGAAGTTGTTCCCGTTGTCGCCGAAGCCGTCCCAGGTGCCGTTCTTGGTCAGCTTGAACTCGTAATCGCCGGCAGCGAGCGCCGCCGTATAGGCGTACAAGCCGCCCGTCAGATGCTTGAACTTCCAATTGGCGTCGGCATTGTTCCAGTCGTTCACAGTACCGGCGACATACCAGCTGGACGTGCCGCCCGGCTGATCCTGATAGATGCTGGATGATGCAGGAGGAACAGACACCTCGCTGTTAGCGCTTACAATCGATGCCTGTCCAATGCCGGCCAACAGTTGCAGAACAAGCAGGCAGGCCATGACGGCCCCTATGCTCCGGTTGCGGATGATCCGCTGCCATTTCATCTTGTTTCCCCCCAGATTAGAATAGGGCCTAAATAAGGCCAAAGGATAACGATAGTGCAAACGTTTGCGCATGTTTCTATTATTTAGCATATCATTCCTGTTTTTCCTCTGTCAATGAAAAAAGTAATCGCTTCCATTTTTATTCCAGACGATTTCTCTTTTCGATTTTTTTCATAAAAAAAACCGCCTCGGGCCGAGGCGGTTCCAGGGTCGATTAAAGCAAGGCTTCAGACCTGTTTTTATTTGCTGGCGGCCGATCCTTGCAGCGCCGCTTCAAGCTGCTCGACCGGAATCGCATCTGTCGGAATGGCGCCCGTAAAGGCAGCCTTCTCGCCGACTTTGCTGTATGATGTCGTGGAATGCATGACGAGCTTGAGCGGACCGGATTTGCCCCCGGCATACTCGATGTTGGCGTCGACGCTTTCGTAGGCCATTTTGCCGTCCTTGACCGCTCCGAGCACCTTGACCTCGCTGAGCTTCAGCTGTTCCTTCAGCTTCTTGGACAGCTCCGATTGCGGATCTTGCAGCTGTTTCTTGCTGTCTTCCGCTTCCGCCTTGTCCATGCCGAGCGCCTTCAGGTACTGCTCGTTGCCGAGCACCACGTCAAGCACGGCAGGAATCGCCTTCTGCGCCGCAGTCGCCTTCGCATCCTCGGCATTGGAGGAATCGATCAGGAACTGGGAGACGGAGTCCGGCTCCAGGCCTTCAGGAAGACCCTGCACGTCTTTCGCTTTCAAGCTCTTGAAGTAGGTCTTCTCTTCAAAAGGCTTGATGAAAGCAGCTCCGGCTTCCAGCATAAGCTTCTGCTGCACCGCAGGATCCAGCGCCGCGGCTTGCTCGCCCTGCTCCTCGGCCAGCTTGTCCGTGTCGATGACGACATACTTGTCCGCCAGCTGCGCGGTCGCAGGCAGGGCCGGTATCGACGGAACCTTCACATACAGCTTGCTGCCGGTCATGATGATCGGCAGCGTCAGATTCATCTGAGGATTGCCGGGAAGCGCCAGCTGGACGTTGGCATCCGTGCGCATCGGATCCTTCTGGTAGACGCCGTCCATCGTTATGTTCATTCCCTTCAGCAGGCTGGCGGCTTCGCCGGTTGCTGCGCCTGCAGCCTGACCGGAAGGGAGCTGAAGATCGTCAAAATTAACAGTCGAATGGAAAGCGTAAGAGGAAGCCGCTGCGATGCTCGCAAGGGCGGATTCGAGCTCTGCCTTCGGAGATGGGGATTTGCTGCATCCGGCGGCCGCTACAAGCGCCGCAGCGGACAGGACTGCGAGCGTTTGCTTCCAGGGCCGGTTTTTCGCGTTCAATGTATTTCCTCCTTTGAAATCCTGCGTGAAATCTACTCTTTGTATTCTACCATTGTCGATGGGAATTGAATAAGGGGGAGAACAAGTAATCAAAAAATTATTCAATTCGAGTAATGATTTGCATATCAAAAAAACCGCTCCCGCACTACGGGAACGGCCTCGATCCCACCCGCTGTTCCTTCCGGCTTAACTGCCCTCGGGATTGTGATGGTCGACATGATTGCGGTTTTTGACCGTCTTGCTGCCCGACATCGGCTGCTGCGGCTGTCCGTGGTCCCGGTCGCGGGATGCCTTGCGGTCTTCATCCGGATTGGGAACCGGAATGCTGTCCGGCTTGCTCATCGGCTTCTCCTCCTTTTGCTGTCTAAGGTCAGGTCAATTGATGATCCAGATCGGTCTCGTCGCCATGGTTCAGATTGTCCTGATGCCTGCGGTCCTCCGATTGGCGCTGCAGCTGGTTGGCATTATGCGCGTTCACCGGCTCCATTTCGAGATCCTTGGCCACATTCTGCAGGTTTTTATCCGGTCCTTTTTGCTTCGTCAAGCTCCATTCCCCCTTTGCTCAGACTTTGGTCAAGCGATGCAGCGCCTGGGCGCATTCATGCAAATGCCGGATATAGTCGGCTACCTGCTCCTGTACGAGCTCCTTGCGCTCGTCGATCGTCTGCTTGTCCTGATCGACATCGATCAGCGTCACTTGAACTTCCCGGCTGTCCACATAGGTAACCTTGAAGTCGTACGAGTACATCTGATGCCCGGCGCCGAAGATCGTGACCCGCAGCGATCGCGGATCCTCTTCATCGGCATGGACTTCGCAGCGGTCGGTCTCATTCATCGTTGTCGGGAGCGTTTCATTCCAGGCCTCGACCAAGCGGGACTGGTCCAGCTGAAGCATATCGGGATTGCTCATTGGCCTTCCACCTCCATCCCGTAGGTTGCATCGAAATCAGGTTTTCTATGCCTCGATACGGCCTAATACGGCGGATGACGAAGATGCTTGCAAAATGTTTCCTGACGGCTGAACGACAATCGGCTCCTGCTGCAGCAAAAATAAAAAAGCCCGGACATTCCTGTCCGGGCTTGAGCTTTAGTTGAAATGAATTGGCGGAGAGAGTGGGATTCGAACCCACGTGGGCTTGCACCCTAACGGTTTTCAAGACCGCCCCGTTATGACCGCTTCGGTATCTCTCCATCGTTCAATACCTGAGCATTGTACCATAGCCGTTTCCCTCTAGGCAACCGATTCAAGGCAAAAAAAGCGCCATTCCTTCCAGGAATGGCGCTCCAAGCATGAAGAGAGTCAATCAACCGCGCGGACCGATAACCTCAATGCCGCCCATGTAAGGACGAAGCACCTCAGGCACGAGGATCGTTCCGTCGGCTTGCTGATAATTCTCCAGGACTGCGGCGACCGTACGGCCTACCGCAAGACCGGAGCCGTTCAGCGTGTGCACGAACTCCGGCTTGCTCTTGGCGTCGCGCTTGAAGCGGATGCCGGCACGGCGCGCCTGGAAATCCTCGCAGTTGGAGCAGGAGGAGATTTCGCGGTACGTATTGGCGCTTGGAAGCCAAACTTCGAGATCGTAGGTCTTCGCGGCCGAGAAGCCCATGTCGCCGGTGCAGAGCTGCAGCACGCGGTAGGGAAGGCCCAGCAGCTGCAGCACGCGCTCGGCGTTCTGCGTCATGGACTCGAGCTCGTCATAGGATTCCTCGGGCTTGGCCAGCTTCACGAGCTCCACCTTGTTGAACTGATGCTGGCGAATCAGGCCGCGCGTGTCCCGTCCTGCCGCTCCGGCTTCGGAACGGAAGCAGGCGCTGAAGGCGACAAAACGCTTCGGAAGGTCATCCGCGGCAAGGATTTCTTCCCGGTGCAGGTTCGTTACCGAAACCTCCGCCGTCGGAATCAGATAGTACTCGCTGTCCTTGATTTTGAACAAATCTTCTTCGAACTTAGGCAGCTGTCCGGTTCCGACCAGGCTGTCGCGGTTCACGATCTGCGGAGGCAGCACCTCGGAGTAGCCGTGCTGGTCGCTGTGCAGATCCATCATGAAGTTGAGGAGAGCACGCTCCAGGCGGGCGCCCAGACCCGTGTAGAAGACGAACCGGGAGCCGGTGACCTTGGCCGCACGCTCGAAGTCGAGAAGGCCGAGTCCTTCAGCCAGATCCCAGTGGGCCTTCGGCTCGAACTCATACGTGCGGGGCTCGCCATGACGGCGGATTTCCACGTTGTCTTCCTCGCCGCCGCCGACGGGCACGCTATCATTCGGCATGTTCGGAATCGCGAGCAGAAGAGCCTCAAGCTCCTCGTCCAGCACGCGCAGCTCTTCGTCGAGCTCCTTGATGCGGTCGCCGACCTCGCGCATCTCCACGATGAGGGCTTCGGCGTCGCCGCCGTTTTTCTTCAGCTTGGCTACTTCCTGAGACACCGTGTTGCGGCGGTTCTTCAGCGTTTCGCCTTCCTGCAATATTCCGCGGCGCTTCGCGTCCAGCTCCGGGAAGGAGGAGATGAGGTCCAGCGGTTTCTTGCGGTCGGTCAGCGCTTTGGCTACCCGGTCATATTCATTTCTAAGCAGTCGTACGTCAAGCACGGTCGGGGCACCCCTCTCTGATTCTTGAAAAACAGACATCAGGGCGGACGTTATAACGTCCACCCTGACGGATTGATTATCGCTTCACCTGCGCCGCTTCTTGAACCATGTTCGCGAAGTAGGCGTGCAGGCTGTAATCATCGGTAAGCTCCGGATGGAACGATGCCGCCAGCAGCGTTCCTTCGCGGGCAGCGACTATCTCGCCGTTATGCGTCGAGAGGACCTCGACGCCGCTGCCTACCTCGCCGATCAATGGAGCGCGGATGAACACGGCTCGCACCGGATTGTCGATGCCTTGGATGGCGAGCTCCGTCTCGAAGCTTTCGCGCTGGCGGCCGAATGCGTTGCGTACGACAGTCATGTCCATCAAGCCGAGATGAGGCTCCTCGCCCCCTTGGATCGTCTTGGCCAAGACGATAAGCCCTGCGCACGTTCCGAACAGCGGCTTGCCCGCTTCATGGAACTTGCGCAGCGCGTCGATGAAGCCGTACTTGCGCATCAGCTTGCCGATGGTCGTGCTCTCGCCGCCAGGGATGACAAGCCCGTCCAGCTGCTCCAGATCTTCGACTCGCTTGACCGCGACCGCTTCCGCGCCGGCAGCCTGGAGACTGCGAATGTGCTCTGCTACGGCGCCCTGCAGCGCCAGTACACCGATCTTCTGGGTCATTTCGCTAAGGCCTTCTTTCTTTCTGCCGCCAGCCGCTTACCAGCCCCGGTCGGACATGCGCTCATGCGGCGCCAGCTTGGAGATCTCGATGCCTTTCATCGCGCCGCCGAGGTTTTTGGATACTTCGGCGATCAGCTTGTAGTCCGTATAGTGAGTCGTCGCTTCCACGATGGCGCGGGCGAATTTCTCCGGGTTGTCGGACTTGAAGATGCCGGAGCCGACGAATACGCCGTCAGCGCCCAGATGCATCATCAGAGCCGCATCGGATGGCGTAGCCACGCCGCCTGCAGCGAAGTTGACGACCGGAAGCTTGCCCGTCTCGTGCACATCGAGCAGCAGCTCGTAGTTGACGCCCAGGTTTTTGGCTTCCGCATACAGCTCGTCCTTGGACAGGCCTTTGATCTTGCGGATCTGGCCCGTGATCAGGCGCATGTGGCGAACGGCTTCAACAATGTTGCCCGTTCCCGGCTCGCCCTTGGTACGCATCATCGATGCGCCTTCCTGGATGCGGCGCAGAGCCTCGCCCAGATCCTTGGCTCCGCATACGAACGGAACCGTGAATTCGCGCTTGTCGATATGGAACACTTCGTCGGCCGGCGTGAGCACTTCGCTCTCGTCGATATAGTCGGCGCCGAGCGCTTCCAGCACGCGCGCTTCCACATAATGGCCGATGCGGGCTTTGGCCATGACCGGGATGGAAACGACCTTCATCACCTCTTCGAGGACAGTCGGGTCCGCCATGCGGGCTACGCCGCCTGCGGCGCGGATATCCGAAGGCACGCGCTCAAGGGCCATGACTGCCGTAGCGCCTGCCGCTTCGGCGATCTTGGCCTGCTCCGCGTTCATGACGTCCATGATGACGCCGCCTTTTTGCATTTCCGCCATACCTCGTTTAACTCGCGATGTTCCTGTTTCCAACATGGTCTGAAAGCCTCCTATAGTCTGTTCGCCCAAGACGGGGCGATGACAACTTTTCCGAGTTGATTATCCCAAATTCTATCATGTACGCCAAGCGGTGACAACTCATGCATGAAACTATTGCAGGAAAGCCTCAGGTGTTATTGCCCGTTCCCGGCGGATTCCTCCCGCGGTCAGCGAGACCCGTATGACCGCGCTCCGCGCAGTTCGGCTGAGCATGCTTATCCCGCTATAACCGTTCGTATTAGAACAAATCGACGATGCCCTTGAACAGCCCGGAGAAAAATCCTCCGATGCCGCGCAGCATCAGCTTGAACCAGCCTGCCTTCTCCACGCCTTCCGCGGCGATGAGATTGATCTCTTTCGTAACCGCTGTGCCGGTGTCGGCATCCGTATACTTATACGTAACCGTTCCGATCTTCTGTCCCTGTGCGACCGGAGCGACAAGCTCGCCCGTCTTGGGGATCGACGTGGCAATGATCTTCGGCTCGACTGCCGCGCCTTTCTTCACCATAAGCGTGAAGTCGGATTCCGTCACCAGGCCGACGGTTTTCGCTTTGCCTTTTGTTATTGTAGCCTCCGCGGCGGATTCTACTACGGTTTTCGGCTGAACGATCGTTTTGCGCTCCAGGTTGCTGAAAGCCCAGTCGTACAGCTTGCGCGTCTCGAGGAAACGGGCGCCTTTGGTCTTGGTATGGTACACGACGCTGATCAGGCGGGTGTCTCCGCGCTTGACCGTTCCCGTGAAGCAGTAACCCGCTGCGCTGAGATAGCCGGTCTTCATGCCGTCCACGCCGTCATAGACATACTGCTTGAAGTTGGTGTTTCCTTTGTTGCCTTCAAGCATCCAATCGTTGTTGATCATCGGCTTGGCGTCCCGTTCCCGGAACTTGACGGAAGGAATCTTGGAGTAGTCCAGGAATTCCGGAGTTTCCTTCAATATGATCATGGCGAGCTTGGCCATATCCTTGGCTGCGATGACGGTCGTATCGAGAAGACCTGTCGCGCTCGTGAACTGAGCCGTCTTGAGGCCGAGCTCCTGAGCCTTGGCATTCATCTCGGTGACGAAGCCGGCCTCGGATCCTCCTAGGAAGGAAGCCAGCGCGACAGTCGCATCATTGGCCGACGCGACCGACATAGCGGTGTACAGTTCCTTGACCGTATGGGTATCGCCTTCCGCCAGATAGATCTGGGATCCGTCCTTCGGCGTGCTTGCCGCTTCCTTGCTGACCGATATTTCCTGATCCCACTTAAGCTTGCCGCTTTTGACGGCGTTGAGGACCATATATTCCGTCATCATCTTGGTCATGCTTGCCGGAGGCAGAGGCTTGTCAATGTTATAGGAATAGAGGACTTGTCCCGTGTCGGCATCGATCAGGATGGCCGCATCGGCAGCCAGGCCAAGCGGATTGTCTTTGCTGACTGCCGGGGCGTTGCTGCTGCTCGTATTGGGTGCCGCGGATGCCGCGGGAGTAATAGCCGGAGCGATATAAGAGCCTGCAATGAGAGTAGCCGCCACGATGGCGGAGACAACCGGCTTCACGAGAGCCGGAGCGAATCTTGCTTTCAATTTGTTCTCTCCTTCACCATGGATTAATCAGGTTTTATTGTACCATACCGTTAACGAGGCGGGGGATGTTTTTGCTTTATCCGACATGCAAAAAGAGCAGTCCGCGCGCGGCGCGGACTGCTTCTTAGAAAAATCTAATCCTTGTTCCTAGAGCGAATAGTTCGGGGCTTCCTTCGTGATCTGCACGTCATGCGGATGGCTCTCGCGAAGACCTGCGCCCGTAATGCGGATGAACGAGGTATCGTTCTTGAGCGCTTCTATGGTCGCCGTTCCGCAATAGCCCATTCCTGCTCGCAGGCCGCCGATCAGCTGGTGGACCGTATCGGCCAGCGGCCCTTTGTAAGGCAAGCGGCCTTCAATGCCTTCCGGCACGAGCTTGTTCTCGTTCTCCTGGAAGTAGCGGTCCTTGCTGCCTTCCTTCATCGCGCCGAGGGAGCCCATGCCGCGATAAACCTTGAAGCGGCGGCCCTGGTAGATCTCCGATTCGCCCGGGCTTTCTTCCGTGCCGGCGAAAAGGCTGCCGATCATGATCGCGCTGGCGCCGGCTGCGATCGCTTTGGTGATGTCGCCGGAATACTTGATTCCGCCGTCGGCGATGACCGGCACATTGTACTCGCGTGCCGCCGTGGCGCAGTCATAGATCGCCGTTACCTGCGGCACGCCGATGCCGGCGATGACGCGTGTCGTACAGATGGAGCCGGGGCCGATGCCGACTTTGACGACCGAGGCTCCAGCTTCGATCAGGTCTCTCGTCGCTTCGGCCGTGGCGACGTTGCCCGCGATGATCGTCAGCTCGGGGTAAATGCTCCGCAAATTGCGGACGGCTTCGATGATATTAATATGATGCCCGTGCGCGGAGTCCACGACCAGGACGTCGATGCCTGCTTCGACGAGCGCCGCAGCGCGCTCTTCCGTGTCCTTGGAGATGCCGACGGCAGCTCCGCATAAGAGCCTGCCCTGCTTGTCCTTGGCTGCGTTCGGGAATTGAATCGCCTTTTCGATATCTTTGATCGTGATGAGGCCTTTAAGCGTATTCGTCTCGTCTACGAGCGGCAGCTTCTCGATCTTATGCTTCTGAAGCAAGACTTCCGCTTCTTGCAGCGTCGTTCCCACAGGAGCCGTTACCAGCTCTTCGTGGGTCATCACTTCTTTGATTTTCATGGAGTAATCATGTACGAAACGAAGGTCGCGGTTCGTCAAAATGCCGACCAGCTTGCCCTCTTCGTTGACAATCGGCACGCCGGAAATGCGGTATTTGCCCATCAGCTCTTCCGCGTCGTACACATGATGCTCGGGAGTCAGGGAGAACGGGTTCGTGATGACGCCGCTCTCGGAGCGCTTGACGCGGTCGACCTCTTCCGCCTGCTGGGCGATCGTCATGTTCTTGTGAATGATGCCGATGCCGCCTTCTCTCGCCAGCGCGATCGCCAAGGCAGCCTCCGTTACGGTATCCATGCCCGCGCTGATCAGCGGGATGTTCAGCTTGACGCTGTCGCTCAGCTGGGTACCGACCTGGACTGCGCGCGGCAGCACCTCCGAGCGGCGGGGTACAAGCAGCACATCGTCGAACGTGAGGCCTTCTTTAGCGAATTTCGATTCCCACACGAATGATTTCCTCCTATTTGTTATGGCTTGCCGAAATATATTATTGACCATCTTAGCAGAGGGGTATAGGGCTGTCAACCTAGCGGAATCTTGCTTTCATAGTCATTTTCAGAGGCGCTTCCACCTCTTGCCAGACCTTGTGCCTCTTGGATGTATGCCTGCAATAGGCAGATGCCGATCATCCTTGGTGTTCATCGGTCAAAGGATAGATGCAGCGCGGACTCCAGAGCAGATATTGATCGACCCCTGCTTCGCGGGCGGCCCGAATCTGCTCCCGGATTTCCTTCTCTCCGTAGGCAAGGTGAGGATGCAGCCACGTCGCCGTAAAGCTTTGCAGCCATGGCCTGATCTGAGCGGGCTTGATTCCGCTCTGGATCAGATAGCGGTTGCGGGCGGCCGCGTCGCTCATCGATTTCCGGATGACAGCGGATGGATTGAGATCGGGCTGTGGAATTCCATACATGCCCGCCGAGTAATGCGAAGGATAGACCATCGGCGAAATGGCATCCACGCTCGAAGCTACCGAACGCCACGTCTGGCCAATCCCCATATCATCCGATGAGGATGTAACCAGGCCGAATACATCCGCCGATATCGGCTTTCCATGCAGCTTGTCCCGCGCACGGCCGAGGAATTGCCCGATCGCTTCCGATTTGTTTGTCCCGTGCGAGCCATAATCAATGACCGCCTCTGCCCGCTTTCCATTGGCGGGGAAGCGGACGTAGTCGAATTGAATCTCGTCAAATCCCAGCTCGGCGGCTTCCTGGGCGATCGCAATATTATAATTCCATACCTCGCTTCGATAAGGATTGATCCAGGCCTTCCCCTTGGAATCCCTCCATACCTTGCCGCTCTGCTCATGCAGTGCCCAATCCGGTACACGGCTGGCCAGCCAGGCATCCTTGAAAACGACCAGCCTTCCGATCACGTAGAGCCCTTCGGCATGGAGCTCGTCGATCAATTGCGTAGGCTGAGCCATGAGAGGCCTGCGATCGGCTCCAATTCGATGAGCCAGCCGCACTTTCGATGGATAAGTCAGCAAGCCGTAATCATCTTTGACATCGATGACCATGGCATTGATTTCTGTCCGCTTCGCCAGATCGCGAAGCCTTCCCATCGCCTTCGGGCTTCCTGCCGCGTAGCCGGATACGTAGATGCCTCTGACCGGTTCGGCAACAGGCCCTTTGACCGAATCCGCCCTTTGACCGATTCCGGTCGGCTCCTTCGCACCAGCTGCCGCGGCTGTGCTGCTGACTTTGAAAGGTTCCTTAAGCGTCTTTAAAGTATTTTCAGCAACGGAATGGGCGTGATCAATCTGCTTTTGGAGATTATCCGGGTGTTTCTCGATACCGGTGTTCCAACCTTCGGAAGCCGTCAGCATATGCGCTCCGGGTGCAATTCCATTTCCTTCGGGGATGGCAAGCCCCAGCATCATGATTCCGGCGAACGCCAATGCGACTCGAATGCTTCGATTCCCCTTCATCTGCTTCACCTCCAATGACCGATTTGGTGATGATTAGTATGAGCGGATTGAAGGGAAATAATCGGGCAAAGACGGTTTGTCCGAAATGCGCCTCTGTCCAACACACATGCGCTTATTCTGAATAGAAAAAAAAGCCTGACCGGCGATTGCTCGCAGATCAGGCTTCTCTCTGTGCTTGGCGACGTCCTACTCTCCCAGGACCCTGCGGTCCAAGTACCATCGGCGCTGGAAGGCTTAACGGTCGTGTTCGGGATGGGTACGCGTGGTTCCCTTCCGCCATCGCCACCAAACGTTACGCTTGTTCAAGACGTGGCTTGCGCCTTGAAAACTGGATCGAACCAATAGGATGGATGCTGAGTCCATTTGCTTTTCTTACCCATAGGATAAGCCCTCGACCGATTAGTATTCGTCAGCTGCACGCATTGCTGCGCTTCCACCCCGAACCTATCAACCTGGTCGTCTACCAGGGGTCTTACATACTGGGAAATCTCATCTTGAGGGGGGCTTCGCGCTTAGATGCTTTCAGCGCTTATCCCGTCCGTACGTAGCTACCA
>NZ_CBRA020000066.1:0-31769 GCF_000469945.2 Paenibacillus sp. P22
GCCCTTGAAGCCGGCCTGGCCCAGCAGGCCGCCGCCGAGCTCGCCGACGATGCCTCCGGCGCGCACCTTGCCGCCGCCGAGGACATGAATGTCGCCGCTCGACGAGAACGCGCGGGGCGAGGCTTCCACCAGCTGAAGTCCGCTGGCTGCGGAGCCGAACAGACCGCCCGCATAGACGTCGCCGCCGCCCTCTGCCTCGACTGCCGCCGACTGCGCATACCCCTTGGACCACGAAAGCATCGGGCCGACATGGCCCGCGATGCCTCCGGCATGGACGGTTCCGCCCGCATGGACGTTGACTGCTCCCGTCGCCGGCAGCGCCATCGTCACCTCAGGCAGCGCCCCGTCGATCAAGCCCGTCAGACCTCCGGCGTATACCTCCGCCGCATCCGGAGCCGTCACCGTGACGGAGCCGCTGGCCGCCGTCTGGCCGGAGAACAGGACAGGAGCGCCGAAGCCGCCGGAGAAGCCGCCGGCATGAACGATGCTTCCCGCCGTAACCTGGACGGGAGCGGTATTCGCGATGACCGTATTCTGGTCGTTCATCGTCAGAATTCCGGCCGTATAGCCGGCAAGGCCGCCTGCATAGATGACTCCGCCACCGCCGGCCGTGACCGGTCCTTCGTTATGCGCCGTCTTCATCTGCAGGCTGCCGGACGATACGTATCCGATCAGCCCGCCAGCGTAGGCCGAGCCTTCGGTCGCGACCGCGGCATCGTTGGACACATTCGCCACCTGGCCCTCGGCCGAGCCGACGATGCCGCCCGCATATGCGGTGCCCGCGAGGCTTTTGGCCCCGATGCCGATTTCGTTCTCGATGTCGTAGACGATGCTGTAGCCCGCCATCCTGCCGACCGCCGCGCCGGCATACACGTTGCCGGACACGGTGGAGAGGCCGATGTAGCCGTCCGCCTCGAAGCGGAAGCCGCCGACCGTGCCTCCCTCCATGTTGCCGACCAGCCCCTGGTAAGGGATGGAGGATGGGACGCGCATGCCGGAGATGCCGAACTTCGCTCCATCCTTGGCGATGAGCGTGCCTTTGAACGGGTGGCTCTCGGTGCCGATCGGCACCCAATCGTATGCGGACAGATCCAGGCTGTGGTCCACTTCCAGAATTTTGCCCTTGAGGCCGTCGACGCCGTCATCCTCGTTGACGAGCTTGGCGATTCCCGCCAGCTTGGCCGGCGTGTCGATCTTGAATGTGGTATACGTCGAATCGAACCAGCTCGTATCCGCCGAGCCCGACCAGGTCTGGGCGCCGGCCCTGACCATCATGGCCGTGCCGCCAAGCGCGCCCGCGAGCAAAACCGCTCCGAGCGCGGCCGCTTTCCAGGCCGGTTTTCTTTTTGCTGCCTTCATGTCCTGCCCCCCGCCTATTTTCCCGTCCTTAGCAGACAACCCGCATCACGCTTGGAGCATGATGCGGGCCTGCCGTCTGCTGCGGCCGATTATGATTTCATCCAGTCGTTCACCCGGACCGCGATCGCAGCCGCCTGGCTGCGCGTGAGCGGCTCGTTCGGGGAAATGCTGCCGTCGATGCCTTGAATGAGTCCTGCCTGCACGGCTGCCGCCAGCGGTGCCCGAGCCCAAGCAGGAATCGCTTTGGCATCACCGAAGGCGTTCAGCACGCGGGCGGTTTCTTCCTCGCCCAGCTCCTTGCCCGGCCGGGCGATCGCCATCAGCCTGCCGGCCATGACCATCGCCTCCAGGCGGGTCAGAGCCGCGCCCGGATCGTACCGGTCCGGACTCTTGCCGCTGGTGAGGCCGAGGCCGGTCGCGACGGCGACCGTCCGTGCGTACCAGCTGTCCGCCGGCACGTCTCCGAAGCGGGCCGCTGCCGCGGGCTCGGTCATGTAACCGGCCGAACGGAGCAGGATCGTCGGATATTCCGCCCGCGTCACCTTGGCGTTCGGAGCGAACTTAGCCGCCGACTGGCCGAAGACGAGCATTCTCGCCGAGGCCTGCCGGATCGTGTCCGCCGCCCAGAACAGCGGCGCTACATCCTGGAACGTCTTGCTGTTGCTTGCATAATAGAGGCTGCCGGAGCCGGTCAGCACGACCTCTGCGGCCGATCCGCCCGCAGCCGGCTTCCATGGCAGCGSATCTCCCAGCAGGTCGTCGCGCCATGCTCCAGCATCCGGCCATAGTGAAGGCGGATGTCGTCCAGCATGAGCTCATGGCGGCCCAGCTTGGAGAGCGCCTCATAATAGAAGAAGCTTATGAACGGGCTTCCGATCTGGACCCACTCAGCCGGCGGCTCCGCCAGGTATTGCTCCAGAGCGGCCAGGCGCTCTCCGTCAGCCGCCTCGCACAGGTAGGCAGCGACTTGAGTCTGCATGCTGAATACGGATGACCGCCTGCCGTCGGCATGGATGCAATCCAGATAGGCCTGCTGCCGCTCATCCCAGAGGCTCTCGTTGACAGCGGCCTGCAGGGACGACGCCTGCTCCAGCCAATGATGGGCCGTGCCGGATTCGCCCGCGGTTTCGGCCAGCCGGGCCGCCTGGCGAAGCGCCTTGATCATGAACAGGTTCTGATGGGTGACGATGCCTTCGCCGGGCTGGTCGATCGGAGCCCAGTCGAGCAGGTTCCAGCCCCGCATGTTCAGCAGTCCTGAGCTGTCAATGTGGGAGGAATAGGCTTCGATCGTCCGGAGGATATGCGGCAGGATTCCGCGGGCGAACTCCAAGTCTCCCGTATGCTCCACGAACTCCTCGCAGGCGATGATCCAGAAGAACGTCCAGTTGGGAATGACGCTGCTCCAGCCGCTCGGCACCTGGTCCAAATACAGCGGCGTATCGGAGGCGGAGCCCGGAACCAGCTTCAGGCAGCGCTTCACGATCTCGGTCGCTCCGAAGACATAGTAGTTGACCAGCGCCTCGCTGCGCGCGTCGCCTACCCAGAACACCTGCTCGTACGAAGGGCAATCGACGAACGTATCTTCCATGCACAGCCTCGTCGTCCTGCGGCTGATGCGCCAGATCTCGTTCAGAAGGGCATCCGAGCAGCGGAAGCTGCCGTTGTCGGCTGCGGGATAAGAGCTTTGGAGGATATGAATCTCCTGCAGCAGAACGGGACGGTCTGCCGATCTTACGGTCAGGATCAAGTAGCGGCAGCCCCGCCGGACGGGGGACAAATAGCTCTGCCTGCCCTCGCGGCATATGTAGCGCAGCGTGTTGTCCAGTCCGTACGTATGCTGCCTGAAGTCATGCTGGATATGCTCGATGCCGTAAATATCCACGACCGTTCCTGCCGCAGCATCCAGCTCGAATCCGATGAAGCCGGAGCGCTGCTCGCCGAGATCGACGACAAGCTCGCAGTCCCAGCCGGGAAACAGCGGCAGCTCGGCCGGCTCCGGCACGGCCAGCACGGCGTTCTGAAGCGAGGCCGGCACGGCCAGCCGCTCATGCTCGCGCTGCCAGACGCTGAGCCCGAAGGCATCCTGCCCGGTAATCAGGCTGGGATCGATGCGGCGAAGCCAGCCTCTCAGATCGGGATCGTCCATAGAGACCTTGCCTCCCTTCAGGCGCGCATAGAGCGGATGATCGGTATCGAGCTCTCTGCCGGCTCGGTGATCGACATGCTTGACGGCGTCGAACGGTCCGATTGCGGCAAAAGGAGCCGTCGGGAAGGTCATTTCCGGTAATCGCGCAGCAGAAGCGGGATGGCGCCGCTCTCCTCCAGGCGCTTGCGCCGGAGCCGCAAGAGCGAACGGCACATCCGCATCCACGCCAAGATGGAAGCTGCTTCCGTGGTCGCCGGAGGTAACGTCGATAAGCAGCGTATGGGGGCCGGCGGCAAGCTCCAGATCGTAATAGCGTTCCGGCTGGACGCCCCGGTACGCATCGATGGAGACGCCGTCCACGACAATGCCCCCGGGCCGAGCTCCTCCGGGAAAACCGATCGTGACACGGCCCTTGTCCTCCAGCTGGAGCACAGAGGCCAGATATCCGCAATAGCTGACAGGGTTGGCGTGGCCGGCACTGTCCGGAACCATGATTGTCCGCAGATCGATGGCAGCCATGAAGGCAGGAGGCTTGACGCGGCTCAGCCCGGCAATACGGGATGGATATCGCTTCTCTTCCGTCAAGAACGGGATGTCGCGGGATACGAGCTTTTTCCAGGGTCCTTCTCCGGCAGCGCAGACAGCCGCCGCAGGCGACCAGTCCATGAGCCGGGATGCTCCCGTCGTCCAGCCTTCGTCCTGCCCGCCGGCATCGATGACTTCGGCGAATGCCTGCTGGCAGGACATCCGCGGCGAGCTGGGCAGCTGGCCTCCGAGCAGGGCGGTTTCCCAGTCCCCGCCGGTAGGCAGGCTGATCCCTGAGGGGGTTTCGAGCTCCGCAATGAGACCGCCTTGCCCGCGCACATAGCAGAAGTTCGAGATGCCGAAGTGGAGCACAAGCACGGCAATCGCGTTGCGTTGGCCGGGCTTCAGCAGGCGGCCGATATCGTAGCTGTCGTAGGACTGCTCCTCCGGCCAACACCTCACCGGCCCGCGGCCGGTCAAGGCGCCGTTCACATAGAGGACGTAGCGGGAGTCGGCGCTGATGTGAAGGGCGGCTTCCTTCTCTGCAGAGAGAGGATGGTCGAAGCTGCGGCGGAAGCAGCGCCATTCGTTCCGCGGACTCGCTTCCAAGCCTCCCCAAATCCATTGGGCTTGCCAGGTGCGCTCGGTCATGATTGCTCCGCTTCCTTTCGGGCTGGGATGGCCAAGCATGGCCTTGATGGCGTTGTCTTTTTCTTATTGTAAGCGCAGGCATTTGTAGAAAAGGGGTTGATCAGGCCAAATCGGTTGGTTATCCTGACAAAAAGGAGGGATTCGGATGGCGCAGCAGTCGGTTGCGGTCACGCCGGCGCATCTGTTCTTCGACGACAACCGCCCTTACTATGTCAACCGGGTATCGGAATCGTTCGAGCTGCAGCTGCACCGGCATGAATTCACGGAGATTTGTCTGGTGATGGAGGGAACGGGAGTGCATTACGTCGGGGAGCATTCCATGGATGTGCAAGCCGGGGATGTCTTTGTCCTTCCGCTCGGAACCCCTCATGTGTTCCGGCCCCGATCGACATCCTCCCGGTTTCCGCTCCTGATCGGCAACTTTATCCTTGTTCCCGGACAGGCGGAAGCAGCCCTGAGCAGCTTCCCCGGCCTGGACGAGCTGCAGTCGGCCCGGAGGCGCTCAATCTGCTGCCCGGCTCACCGGAATGGTTCCGGCTGAAGGATGACAGGGGGGTTGTCCGCCGCATCATGGAGGAAGGACTGGAAGTGCTCCGGGAGTCAACGGCCGGGAGGAACGGCAAGACTGCATGCTCTGTTCATCCTTCTGCTGGCGGAGCTGGAGGAGCATTGCCGTGGAACAACAAAAAGCTATTGCCGGGAGAGCGGGAGCCGCCCCGGAATCGAAGCCGTTATCCGGAAGCTGCGCAGCGATCCTTGCATCCCGTTCCGGGCGGAGGAGCTTGCCGGCGAGGCGGGACTCAGTGTCCGGCATTTCCACCGTCTGTTCGCCGAAGCGGCCGGCAAGCCTCTCAGCCGCTTCGTGCAGGAGCTGCGCATTCGTGAAGCATGCCGTTTGCTCCGCAGCACCTCAATGGGCGTCGAGCGGGTCGCGGAGGCATGCGGCTACCAGGACCGCAGCTTCTTCTCGGTCCTGTTCCGCCGGCATACGGGGCTGACTCCGCGGGAGTACCGGGTGCAGCGATAGCCCCGTTCAACTCCGCAGGTAAATAGGACCGCTACGAGCCGAAAGACAAGCCGCTTCCGATGAAGGAAACGGCTTATTCGGCATGCGCAGAATGGGGCGGACGCGCCTGTCGGCGGAATACGCCCGGCGGGACATGCATCATGGACGTGAACGTGCGGGAGAAATAGTGGACGGAAGAAAAGCCGGCCATCTCGGAAATCTCTTTGATCGGCAGCTCGGATTCGTTCAGCAGGCGTGCCGCCTCGCGCACGCGCTCCCGGCGGATATAACCGGTGAAGCTCTCATGAATGCCGCCTGAGAACAGCCTCGACAGATGGCGTTCGGACACATTGAGCATCGCCGCCATCTCGGGCAGCGAGAGAGGCTTCGACAGATTGTCCCGGATGTACAGCTTGGCCCGGCGCAAAATCATGTTGTCGCGCGGGATGCCGGGTTTTGGCGCGGCTGCCGGCTCTCCGAACAGCGCAAGGAAAGACAGCAGAAGTGCGGAAGCGGCTGGCGCAACCGCTGCTCCGGGGAGATTGTACGCGTTCTCTTCGCGGAGCAGGAGAGATTCCCAGAGCAGCGCGGTCGGCGTCCGGGAGCCGTCTTCCACCCAGACTCTCTCTGCTTCGGCCAGAGCACGGAATGCGGCGAGAATTTCCGGATCCGTCTTCGCTTCATCGGGCTCAAAAGCGACAAACAGAAGGCTGAGGCCGTCTTCCGTAACAATCTGATGGGCGACGCCGGGACGGGAAAGGAACAGAGTCCCGCTCTGAAGAAGGTATGGCCTTCCATTGTCCGTATACGTCCCCTTCCCTCCGAGCACATAGCAGGCCTCGAAAAAGGAATGCTTGTGAACCGGATTGCTGTGCAGCCGCTCGTCGACTCCCCAATAGTAGATGACAAAGCGGGCATTCGGATGGATCGCTTCCATGATCCGGCTGTTCAGCATGACATCGCTTGCCTGATATCGGTACATCGGCTTGTCCTCCAGTAAATGTTGGCGTCAACGTGCAAAAACCAGACGTCTATTCGCAAAGACGTCCATCGGGACTTTGACTATGATTATAAGCAAGAACCGCTTGAAATCAATCTTTACTTATAAGGAGGAGCATGCATGATCGGTCAGCACGATGTGGATTTTTACAAAGAAAACGGGTATCTGCTCGTCAAAGGAGTATTCGGCCAGGCGGAAGTGGAGGAGATGCGCGGGGCGGTGGAGCGGATCATCCAGCGCGCCGCCCAGGCCGAGCGGGACGAAAACTCCGCCTGGCAAGGCGACTTCCTGCCGCCGGCGGAGCTGAAGAAGCTGGTGCTCAAAGGTTTCCACGATGTCCATTACCATGAGGCCTGCTTCACGCGGGCAGTCGTGCACCCCAATATGACAGCGATCCTGTCGCAGCTCATCGGACCCGACGTCCAGCTTCACCATTCGAAAATGCTCGTCAAGCCGCCGGAAAACGGGGCTGCCTTCCCTATGCATCAGGATTATCCCTACTTCCCTCATGAAAAGCATTCCATGCTGGCGGCAAGCGTGCACCTGGACATGGCGGACGAGAAGAACGGCTGCCTGAGGGTCGTACCGGGCTCGCACACGCAAGGCGGCCTGCCTCATGTCGGCTCTTACTATTTGAACCACAAGGAATATCCGATATCGGACGGACTGCCATGTCCTGCGGAGGCGGGAGATGTGCTGTTCTTCAACTACCTGACGATCCACGGCTCGGATGCCAACCGCAGCGAGCGCACGAGGCGGAACGTGCTGTTCCAATACAAGGATGCTTCCGATTATCCGACGGAAAATGTCCATATCGACTGGGGCTCGGGTCTTATGGTATGCGGAGGCAATCCGCGGTTCGACAAGGCGAAGCCGGACTTCAGCATCAAGGGTTAGGCTCCCGCAACCTGTACACGACGGCTTCGGCTGGGCGGATGCCCATATTTGCGCTTGTACATTTTCTCGAAATGAGTCAGCGTATTGAAGCCCGAAGCATAACAGATCTCGGATACGGGCAGGGAGGATGCCTGCAGCAGCGACCGGGAAAATTCGAGGCGCAGGTCGAGCAGATGCTGCTGGAAGCTGACGCCGAGCTGCTGGCGGAAGCATTCGCTGAAATAATTGGGCGAGAGGCTTGCAGCCTTGGCAGCCTGGCTGAGCGTCAACGGCTCGCGGAAACGATGCTGGAGATAGAACAGAGCCTGCTGAATGCTGGGGTGCAAGGGAGCTGCGGAAGCTTCGCCTCTGATCGCGTCCTTCTCGTCCCGGCACAGCATCAGCAGCAGACATCCCAGAAGGTTCCGCACGATCAGCTCTCCGGTCCTGCTGCTGCGGCTGTTCTCCTCATCCAGGATGGCGAACAGCTCTCCAGCCCGCCGATCTTCAAGCTTCATCAGCATGGGCGACAGCATGCGCCCGTTGAATAGAAGCGTCCGGATTTCCTCCGAAATCATCGATTCCTTGAAGATCAAATTGTAGATCTTGAGCGTAGACGCTTCCAAGGGACGAATTTCGTGAAAATCGGCCGGAGTCAGTAGGAACAGCGTTCCCTCGCCGATCGGGATGTCCGTTCCGTTGACACGGTTGACGCCGTTGCCGGAGCGGACATAGGTCAGCTCGTAAAACTCGTGCCAGTGCAGATGGCATGGCGTATCGAGCTCCTGCCGGAACAGGCAATGGGACGATTCCGCCATGTACTCGTCGATCGTCAAGCGATCCGGATGCTCCTTCAGTTCCATGAAGGGATCAGCTCCTTCGTTTCATTTATCCGGATTATACCGGAAGAGCGGGAAGACCGGAAGATATGCGTATCATTCCGTAAGCGAGGAGGAGAGGCCCAGAGGGAGGCAGAGCTACAATAAGCTCGAAGCCAGCTCAAGGGAGGAAGTCATCGACATGGAATCTACGATATTGAACCAAGAAGAAGTCGAGTCATACGGGGAGCGCGGGTATTTGCTTCATAAAAAGCCGCTGTTCAGCGCCGAAAAAATGCGTACGTTGACGGATATTTTCGAGGAGCAGCTCGCCATGAAAGGAAGCAAGCTGTCCGACGAGCTGGACACGCCTCATTTCCGCGACGAGCGGCTGCTCGACTTCCTGCTCAGCGATGAAGTCCTCGATCTTGTCGAGCCGATCATCGGCCCCAACATCGGACTGTGGTCCAGCCACTTCATCTGCAAAGACCCCTATGTCGGCCGGGCGACTCCATGGCATGAAGACTCCGCTTACTGGAAAGGCAGATTGAGCTCTTTCGACAAAATCGTAACCGTATGGCTGGCCATAGACCGAAGCTCGAAGGAGAACGGCTGCATGCGGGTGCTGCCAGGCACCCATGGCAACGGATTTTCGGACTATGAAGCTATTGACGGGACCAAGAATACGTTCTCCACCCAAATCAAAAACGTGGACGAGTCGAAGGCCGTTTATTTCGAGCTGGAACCGGGAGAATGCTCCTTGCACGATTCCCGGATCATCCACGGGGCGGCAGCGAACAGGAGCGAGTTCCGCAGATGCGGATATACGATGCGGTATTTTTCGACGGAAGCGGTAGTATACCCCGATAAAAATCCGGGCTTCAAAATATGGCTGGCAAGGGGCAGGAATATTGGCGGCAGCCATTTCGTAAACGAATAAGGAGTGAAGCTGGAATGCAAATCAAGCTCTTCCAGGCGTTGTGGGGGATGGAAGGAACCTATTCGGAGCTGATGAAGCGGGCAGCGAGGGAGGGTTATGCGGGAATCGAGGCGCCATTGCCGCCTCTTAATCTGGAGAGGGAATTCAAGGAGCAGCTCGCTGCACACAGGTTGTCCTATATTGCCCAGATCGTCACATCCGGGGATCACGCGACCTCGTTCGCCGCCCAGGCGGAACGCGCCGCTGCCTTTGATCCGGTGCTTATTGTTTCCCATAGCGCCAGAGACTTCATGCCCTTTTGGGAGCAGCTTCTATTCTTCGAAGGCGCGCTCAAGGTGGAGCGCTCGATCGGCATCACAGTCGGTCATGAGACGCATCGCTCCAGAGCCATGTTCACGCCCTGGAATACGTCGGCTCTCCTAAGGGAACTGCCGGATCTATCCATCACGGCGGATTTCAGCCATTGGTGCTGCGTAACCGAAACGATGCTCGAGGAGTTCGAGGAGGACTTGCGGCTTGCCATCGAACGGACGGTGCATATCCATGCCAGGCTCGGCCACCCGGAAGGCCCTCAGGTCGCCCATCCCGCCGCACCCGAAAACAAGGATGTTCTTCAAGCCTTCAAGTGTTGGTGGGATGCTGTTCTAGCCGGAAGAGAGCGCAGCGGCGCAGCCGTGGCGACGGTAACGCCTGAATTCGGACCGGTCGGTTATATGCCGTCGCTTCCGTTCACGCGTCAGCCGGTAGCGGATCTCCGTGAAGTCAACGATTGGATGGCAGGCTGGATCAGAGAAACGTATCCGTCTTCCTGAAGAGGACGCGTTGCATTTTGGAACCACGCTGCTGAAAGCGCGTAGTACCGATAAATCCAAAGGAGGAATGAAGACATGATCAAACGTTTTATTACTAAACTGTTAGGATCGGCCCAGCATTCCAAGCATGGACGCCATCGGTACAGCTCCAGCAGCGGTAAAAAGCATTACGGCCACAGCCGGCTCAGCTCATCCGATCGCGCGTATGGACATAAAAACAACGGACACAGCTATTACAAAAGCCGTAAAAGAAGCTCCAGCTGACTGTAATGTGCATCTACACTGCATCTGCATCAGGATGAAGCCCCTGCAAGCTTCATTCTGATGCCCGAGCCAACCGTATATCGGTTGGCTTTTATTGTTCCGAATGCGCCGTCCGACATTGCTCCAGATCGCGCATGAAGGCATCTATATCCTCATAAGGAGCTTCAATTTGCAGAAGTCTGCGAAGAAGCTGCCGAGTTGCAGAAGTCATATCCAGCTCATGCTCCCATCCCGTGTCGGCCATCTTCGTCGGATGATAGCTTGAGTACAGCATGAACAGCAGCAAATGGCCTATATCCGACAGATCGGATGCGGGTTCGGCATCTTGAGCCAGCCTGGTGCCCGACCGGAAAGGCGGCTCCGGCGACGCAGCTTCGCCGATCCGCCTGGCCAAGCCGAAATCAATCAGATGAATCCGATTTTTGCCGGCAATGACATTAGGGATGCGGATATCGAGATGCACATATCCTTGCCGGTGGACATAAGCGACAATATCCGTCAGCCTGCTGATGAAATCCAAAGCTTCTCTTTCCGAGAACAGGCTGCCCCGCTCGAAGATCAGCTCCTCCACCGTCTGTCCTCCGGCAAACTCGCTTGCCATATAGAGCTGGTTCCTATCGACGAGCAAATCCCAGGCGCGCGGAATGGACGGATGGCGCAGCTTGTCCAGCACCTTCATCTCCCGCCGCAGCAGCTCCCGGCCGACCTCTCCCTTGCTCGGCTTGGCTTGCTTCATCGCCGCTTCTTGTCCCCGCTGCAGATCCAGGCAGCGGTAGGTCAAGCCGTAGCTCCCGATGCCGAGCAGCTCGACAATGCGGTATCGGTCTGCAATGACATCGCCTTCCTGTAGGGGATAATCTATCCAGGCTTGATAAAAACCTTTCACATATTCGATTAGGTTCATTTCTATCTCCTCATCCAATTGCCAACTAGCTCAATGAATTCGGCTGGTGCCGCATTCATTTCTTTGATTGTATTTGTCGGCTTCGATTGCTTTAACAGCAATACGATTAATCTGGAGGATGTATTCATTTCTTTCAGGCGCGTGATGCAGGCGGCAGGAATGGGGGCATACCAATCATTGGAGAGGTCGTCGGCGGTACGAATGAATCTCTGTCCAAGGCGACAATCATATGCCACATCTGAACGAACACCGCTGAACCGTCTGTCGTCCTAACAGGAGGCGAATCAAGCTTTTCCGGACTTTGTAGTTCCTCGATCTGAATCTCATCGACGGCCCCATCCCCGTACCGAGCGGCTTTATTTATTCCGCCCGCATTCATCACACTGAATGCGGGGCAAGGTCTCACTATTTTTTTCTCTTCAGCGAGGCTTTTAAGTTCCTCTTCTCCCTTGAGGATCGAGAAATAGCCGAATATGTCTCCGATCACGTTTAATGTGAGTCCAATTTTAGCTAAATCCAAGGAGGAAAATTCGTCGATCCAAGAGGTATTCGGATTGGATTTGGCCACACCATCACCCCATGAGTCCATTTTTTTCAACATATGTCGATGCTGCCCCGCGTTCCTATGTACCCGCCTATTCAAAGGATTTAATGGGCAGCACGGCCTGCTGAATGATCCTTATTCAAGAAATGGCAGCCTGTTTAGTGTCAATAGACTCCATATCCAGGTAAAGAAAGCATTTAAGAGACAATCAACATAAAACAAACCCATCTCAAAAGGCTAAGCTTTTTGGGGTATCGTCTAAGGTTTTCTAAGTGATAAATGTAGAATAACTTTGATAAGATTGTTATTGTAACCGCTTACAATAAAACATGAAAGGGGGTGAGAGCGGAGGCCCGTGCGGTCTGCATGGCATCCAGGTCATACTAACTTGCTCGTTATCTAATGGAGGAGGAATGAATGATGAAACCAAGATCGGTGAAATTCCTATTCGCGATGTTCATCTGCTTCGTGCTTGCCTTGCCTGCAGGGATCGCAGAAGCGGCCACAACGATCACTTCGAACCAGACGGGCACCCAGGACGGGTATGACTATGAACTGTGGAAGGATTCCGGCAATACGAGCATGACGCTCAATAGCGGAGGCACGTTCAGCGCCCAGTGGAGCAACATCAACAACGCCCTGTTCCGCAAAGGAAAGAAATTCGACTCGACCAAAACATACTCCCAGCTGGGCAACATTTCCATCACCTACAACGCTACGTTCAATCCCGGCGGCAATTCTTATCTGTGCGTATATGGATGGACGAAGGATCCGCTCGTGGAATATTACATCGTCGACAACTGGGGGACTTATCGTCCGACCGGCACCTTCAAGGGCACCTTCTCCGTTGACGGGGGAACCTATGACATCTACGAGACGACCCGGGTCAACCAGCCGTCCATAATCGGTACGGCAACGTTCAAGCAGTATTGGAGCGTCCGCCAGACGAAACGCACAGGCGGCACGATTTCCGTCAGCGAGCATTTCAAAAAATGGGAAAGCTTAGGCATGCCGATGGGCAAGATGTACGAAGTCGCGCTTACCATCGAAGGCTACCAAAGCAGCGGAAGCGCGGATATTACGAGCCACACGCTGACGATCGGCGGAGGCGGTGGAGGCGGAACTCCTGGCACAGCGGCCAAAACAGAAGCCGAGTCGATGACGAAAGGCGGACAATACACCTCGGCAATCAGTTCCCCGTTCAACGGAGTCGCCTTGTACGCCAATAATGATCTGGTGAAGTACACGCAGAATTTCACGACCGGCACCCACAGCTTCTCTCTCCGCGGCGCTTCGAGCAACTCCAATATGGCCAAGGTCGACTTGAAGATCGGCGGCGTGACGAAGGGAACCTTCTACTTCGGAGGCAGCAGTCCTGCGGTCTATACAATCAGCAATGTCAGCCATGGAACCGGGAATCAAGAAATCCAGCTCGTCTGCACCTCCGATGATGGGACATGGGATGCATACCTGGATTACTTGGAAATCAATTGAGATCCGAACAACCGGACGGCTCATTTAAACTCGGGAGGTGGAGAGTTCATGATCAAAGCCAAAGCAGGAAAGTGGGCCGCGATCGGGACGCTTGTCGTATTTTTGTTCACGGGTTCGTTGGCGATATCAGGCACTGAAGCTTTTGCCGCCAGCTGCACGAACGGCTATGTCGGCTTGACGTTCGATGATGGCCCGAATCCAAGCAACACCGCGACGCTTCTGAACACGCTGAAGCAAAATGGCCTGCGGGCGACGATGTTCAACCTTGGCCAGAATGCTCAAAACAACCCGTCCCTCGTCCGCGACCAGCAGGCGGCAGGCATGTGGATCGGCAACCATTCCTGGTCCCATCCGCATATGACGCAGCTGAGCAGCGCGCAGATGTCGACGGAAATTGCGAGTACGCAGCAGACAATCCAGTCGATTACGGGAACGGCTCCGAAGCTGTTCCGCCCGCCGTACGGAGAAACCAATGCGACGTTGAAATCCATTGAAGCCCAGAATGGACTAACCGAAGTCATCTGGAACGTCGATTCCCAGGATTGGAACGGCGCGACGACGGCCCAAATCGTGGCGGCTGCGGGCAGGCTGCAGAACGGCGATGTGATCCTGATGCATGACCAGTACCAGACGACCATTCAAGCCATTCCGCAAATCGCACAGAATCTGCAGAGCCGCGGCCTATGCTCCGGCATGATCTCGACGAGCACCGGCAGGGCGGTCGCGCCGGATGGCGGCAGCGGAGGCGGAGGCGGAACACCCGGCACAGCGACCAAGATGGAAGCAGAGAATATGACCAAAGGGGGGCAGTACACCTCGACGATCAGCTCGCCTTTCACCGGCGTCGCCTTATATGCCAACAATGATTTGGTGAAATACACGCAGAATTTCACGACCGGTACCCACACTTTCTCTCTCCGCGGAGCTTCGAGCAATTCTGCGATGGCTCGAGTCGACTTGAAGATCGGCGGCGTGACGAAGGGGAGCTTCTACTTCGGAGGCAGCAGCCCCGCCGTCTATACGCTGAACAACGTCAGCCATGGAACCGGAAACCAAGAAATTCAGCTCGTGTGCACAACCGACAACGGAACATGGGATGTTTACTTGGACTACTTGGAGATCAATTAATGAGGCATGAAATATCATGTAAGGAATGAATAAGTTCAGATCATGAGCTGAAGTTTTGCGCCTCTTGCGGCGGGTTGCCGCAAAGAAATGATTGTCATCCTGGATAACCGTCCCGGCGAGCTCTTTCGCCGGGATTTTTTCATGATCATGGCGCATAAGAGCGCCGGTGAGCCTGACGGGCAGAAGGGGATGCGTTCAAGCCATTCGACATGCTCCAAAGCTCATGAAGGAACAGTCGAAGGAAATCGTTGTCGCCGTGGAGAAATGATTGTTATACTAGTCGGCCATGTCACGCCAATTGGGCGAGAAGAGGCCATAAGGAGGCATGTCCATGTTTGAGTATGAGTATTTGCATCATGTCAGCCTTTCTGTCCGGAATTTGGAGCAGGCGCACAAGTTTTATTCCGGACTCCTGGGTTTCACGCAGCTCGAGCGGCCTCCGTTCGATTCCAAGGGCGTTTGGTACGCGGTCGGCACACAGCAGCTTCATCTGCTGGAGAACCCTCTAGGAGAGACGCTGCGGCAGGGGCCGATCGATACGATCGACGGGCATTTTGCCGTTTGGGTGAAAAGCTTCGCGAATACGATCGCGGAATTGGAGGCAAAGGGAATTCCTTATGAAGCGAGGCCAGGCAGCCTGGCGGGATTCTCGCAAATATTCGTACTCGATCCGGACCACAACATCATTGAGTTCGACGCCGCTTACGGTTCTTGATTCGACTCACGGTATAATCGAAAATTCATCCCGTGATATAATGAACTATATATTATCATAAATAGGGATGGTGCAGATGTCGGAGCAGCAAGTATACGTCCGGTTTCCCGAAGAAGCCGACGCCCGCGATTTGTCTGAGCTTTACAAGCGCAATCGGGAGTTCTTTGAAAGATTCTCTCCAAGCAACAAGGATGAGTACTATACGGAAGAGCATCAGCTCCAAGCGATCAAAAAGAGCAAGATTGATATGACGGAGGATCGTAAATACGAATTTGTCATCTGCAGCAAAGAGGATGACCGAATTATCGGCAGTGCGGGGCTTACTTTTGTGGCGCGGGGACCGCTGCAGAGCTGCATGATCGGATATAGCCTGGATCAGGCTTATAATGGCAAAGGCTATATGACGGAGGCCGTCATGCAGGTGGTTCGTTATGCCTTTGAAGAGCTGAAGTTCCACCGCATCGTCGGGGAAGTCTCCCCCCGGAATCCCGGATCGATTCGTGTGCTTGAAAAAGCCGGCTTCCACAAAGAAGGCATTTCCCGCAGCAATCTGAAGATCAACGGGGTATGGGAGGACCATCAGGTACTGGCTATTATCAATCCGTCCGGGGATGTTTAGGACTAATCATTTTTAATGCCTATCGGATGGCTCTTTAATTGGGAACGTTTTCAAAAATTTCCGAAAAATTCGAACTCCAGAACGGATTGCAATGGTATAACACAAAACCGCGCCAAGCGCGGTTATTTTTTTTAATGATAAAAATTCCATCAGTATATATTCACATGAAATATCGATAATGCAATGCCAGACATTTTTTTTGCGAGCCGCGATCTGGATGCCCGCGAGGTCTTGTGCGATTTGCTGAATCGCTTAGGATCGTAGTCTGATATTGGTCATGTCATGCGCATCACAGGCATTTTGAAGAGTTATAGGAAGTCAAAGACACGATTAAAACTGATGTGCATGAAACCAATTGGAGTATTGGGAACACAGTGCATGGAATCAATTGAAGCACTAAACAAGATGAAGTCTAGCCTCATTTTAATGAAGTTATTCACAAAACTCGTATTTTGTACATATGTCTCAAAATCAGCTCAACTCCTTGTGTATCAGCCATTTAGATATATTGTTACACAAAATATGAATTGTTTTGGGATTCATCAATAAATAAGTTACCAATCCTCACTCTATCCCACTCATACTTCACTTCGATGAATTTTCCGTTTCATTCTATAAAACGACATATCAAAAACAGACTCAACACAATCTCACCTTTATGGGATCCGATCTCCTAGTTAACTCCAAGTCAAGCAGCGGCGTTAACCGTTTCCGTCCGCAATTTAACAGAACGGCTCTTGCTTTTGTGGGATCATTTCCTTGAACAAGGCGTTTGACGCCCAACTCCGCCGCTCGCCTTTCCCGCAGCGCAAGACCCTGCTGCACCTGATCGTGAAGCAAAACACCCTAGATGACCGGAAACGCGTCGAAAACGTTGAGCTCGTAGCCTGGGGCTTTTCTGGACAATGGAAAAGCCCCTTCCGCCATGTTGCCAGTAGAAGGGGCTACGCTTAACATACTAATCTGACTCACAAATCCAGAACATCGGCTTCTTCAACATTGCCTGGATTGTCCTTCATTCATTTAAGAACTTCATTTTGATTGGGTGATGCCTCGGTCACAAACTGCTGAAGAGATCTGCTACACATGCCGCTCATTCCCAGGAGTGCTGGAGCTGACGCATCAAGAGGCGGAGTACCTCCGTGAGCAGTTGATTGATGATTACATCCAGTTCTTCTTCGGTGATCGCAAGCTGAGTCTGTACCTGTATGCAGCATCTTCCAAAATCACGGGTACCTGGTCGAGAATGGCCGTATGGAAATGCGCTATCCGAGCCGCGCTCCTGAAGCTGAACATCCCGCCGGCGTCACCAACGTCGTTTTAACCAGCCGAGCGCTGTTTTTTTTCGTTGCCGTCGGAAAAGATGGCCATCGCGTAAGCGATGCCTTTTAAAAAAACAGCCACAGTTAAAGTACACTGTGGCTGAATAACTATTTTCTTTTTGAACTTAAGACGACACTAGTAAGTAAGGAAATTTGAATCGATATAATTATGACTACAACATATACACTTTGAATATCGGTAGATATATTTGCAATTGATGATATTATAAAGTATAAAATGAAACTGAGTAATAAGGAGGATAAGAAATATAGAATGTTTTTACCCATTTCACCCCTCCTATACATCGGTTGATTTACCAACTGAAATGTATCAAATAATCTTTTTCCTCGGTTTGAGCCATTGGAACAACGGACAGTCCGAGATTCAGCTTATAGTTGCGCCAACCTGCCCTTTTGCTTAACGACAGAAGGAGCAGCAGCAGCGGCG
This sequence comes from Paenibacillus sp. P22, assembly GCF_000469945.2. Classification (NCBI taxonomy): domain Bacteria; kingdom Bacillati; phylum Bacillota; class Bacilli; order Caryophanales; family Paenibacillaceae; genus Paenibacillus; species Paenibacillus sp. P22. The sequence continues at coordinate 17,572 of NZ_CBRA020000066.1, forward strand.
GCAAACTATTCCTGGATCACTGAACTAAAGTTCTCCGTTAGTTCAATAGGACATGGCTACGTTAAATATCAAATAACCCTCTGCCAATCAAGTTTGCAGTAACCGGCTTCTTTCCGATTTCTCGTGACCATATAGACAATTGACCGATGTGGTGGATTTCGTGGGCGATCACGTGCCGCATTACTTCGCCGTATTTATGGGATTCCCGCTCCCCTTCATCCGTGATATCGATCATCATGCGGTCTTCCAAACTATCATTCCAATCATACACAAATGGAGCGAGTTCCAAGTGGCAACGGCCGGAAAAATCTTTTATTTGCTGCAAACTTGCCACTTCCTCGAACTGAGGGATTGTAATCGCTTTTTCTTGTATTCCACCGCATATCCAGCCATACTCAACTGCCACAATGTGATACAGAGTGGAAAGGATGTATCCTATGCCGCCGGTGCGTCTTTTCATCAACTCTTCCTCGCTCACTGTATCGCACCAGTCAAACCAATCTTTGCGAACTTGCCAGTTATACTGAAATAGTTTCAACATCTCGTGGCCTCCTGCGCACCTTAAACTTTGTTTACTCCTCGAAATAATAGCGTTATCCTGCCCTTTAGCTTAACGACAGCTAACTCTGTATAAATTTCTTGTCCCTTTTTATTAAGTGACCTTTATATTGAAAAGTGCCCCGCAAAACTGCCCCACCATACTTTAAAGAATTGATATACTTCATTATACGCATCTAAAGCATCTCGCTTTTAACGAGTATTCCACGCGTTTCCCGTTAGTTAACGAAACATAGAGCAGTTGCAGCTTGAAAAATGGCGTAAAGTTATTAATATTGAAAACTAATTGCCGGGTAGTTGAATGCCGCGCCAGCTGCTTACATCGCATTGGCCATATTCATTATCACCCACAGCAATCATCGTGCCGTCCAATTTTAGACCGACTGTATGGGCACAACCAGCCGCAATCGCCACAATATCGCGCCAATCACTTACATTACATTGGCCATACTCATTCCAACCCACAGCCGCCACAGTACCGTCCGATTTGAGGCCGATGGTGTGATTACTGCCCACCGCTATCGCCACAATACCGCGCCAGACGCTTACATCGCATTGGCCATGTTTATTCAAACCCACAGCCGTCACCGAACCGTCCGATTTAAGACCGATGGTATGAAGATAACCCGCCGCGACCGACACAATATCGCACCAGCCGCTTACATTGCATTGGCGATACCGATTATTACCCACAGCCGTCACCGTGCCGTCCATTTTAAGACCGATGGTATGCCAGTCACCCGCCGCGACTGCCACAATATCATGCCAGCCGCTTACATTGCATTCACCTTCATTATTTCGACCCACTGCTACTACCGTCCCAGCCGATTTAAGCCCAATGGTACGACGCCAACCCGCCGCAACCGCTACAATATCACACCAGTCGTTTACATCGCATTGGCCATGCTTATTCCAACCCACAGCCGCCACAGTACTGTCAGATTTAAGACCGATTGTATGAGCATTACCCGTGTTCGTCGCCATATGAACATTACCAGCCGCGACCGCCACAATATCGCGCCAGTCGCTCACATCACATTGGCCATATTTATTATCACCCACAGCCGTCACCGTTCCGTCAGATTTAAGCCCAACGGTATGACGACGACCCGCCGCTATGGTATCTTTAGGCCAGCGTTTCACCTTTAACGCCGCCTGTCCGAGCCAGTCACCTTCAATGTTCACTTGTTTATCACCTTCTATTTTTTGATTACATATTCCATTAATCTGCTCTTAACGAGGCTTCCATATATTTCTTGGCAAGCTCGTCAGTTTCCTTTATTTAACTAACGTGTCCTGTTACTTCAATCATCGGCTGCAGGTACCGACAGAGCCGGCAACGCTTCAAGTCATTGGTAATTCTGATCGCATTTGGACCATCAAGAATCAACAAAGTCCCATCCATTGCAGCCGATCTCACTTCAACCATATTAGTTCTGAATCTCAAGGTTCATTTTCGACTTCCCTTCTTGCTTGGGCCTCTAAAAGGAGTTCTTACAGTTTGTCCATTCAGTCTTTATCCCTGCACAATAAGAATAAGCAATCTTACGTCAGGTAGAACATCCATTGCATTTATAGGTCCAGCTCGTTAAGCTTTTAGTGAATACATAGACGATAGGCGCAGCTCAATCAGATTTTAGTGAATGCATAGACTTGGAGGCTCTTTCAATGATCATCAGTGCTGTGCCTTGGCGAGAAGTTTTTACGGACGAGGCCGCTCACACCATCACGGGCGATGTAAACATATACGAGTCATTCCCGATTCCTCAGTTGGAGTCGGAGCGTAGGATTTGGGTTTATTTGCCGAGGAGTTATAATGAAAGCAATCGAAGCTACCCGGTCTACTACATGCAAGATGGCCAAAACATGTTTGATCAAGCGACGTCCTGGGGAAGCGAATGGGGTGTCGACGAGACACTGGAACAGATGGCACTGGAGGATCCAGCGCTGGAGGTGATCGTGGTCGCTATCGATCATGGGGGTGATCAACGCAACCATGAATATAATTTTACAACCAATGCGGAGTATAAGTTCGGAGGCAAAGGCGAGGCGTATGCGGATTTCCTGGCGAAAACACTTAAACCCTATATCGACAGCCACTACCGGACTCTCCCTGAAGCGGAGCATACCATCATTGCCGGAAGTTCGTTTGGCGCTTACATCTCGTTGTATGCGGCTATTCGCTATCCGGATCAGTTTGGCCGTGTAGGCGGGGTTTCCTTTGTCATGTGGCACGACAGTGGCGGAATCATCCAACTGATTGAAGAGTCGGATCTCTCCCCTGCGCTTCGCGTCTATCTAAGCATTGGAGAGCTGGAAACCGACAATCCCGATTTCAATCGGGCTGCTCGCGAGCATGTCGCGTTGACCTGCCAGACCTTGATCTCATCTGGGGTTCCGGAAGAGCAAATCCGATTCGACTTTATTCCTGGCGGAACCCATCACGAGTCCACATGGAGCGTGCTGTTTCCTGACATGCATCGATGGCTGCTGCAGCCATAGGACGGTTATAAGGAAGGAAAAGCACCCCCTCTTGTAGATGAACGATAGCTTTTCATTTACAAGAGGACATTTTGATGTCAACCCTTTTTTTGGATAATCGCGACTTACGCTGACATTAAGCGGCATTCCGTTTGTAAGCCCGCACCGCAAACAGATAAGCGACGATCATGATTCCTAAGCACCACGCTAAAGCGACCCAGATTTCGTTGCCCGCCGGTTGATTGGACAATAGTGCACGTATGGTTTCAACGATAGACGTCACTGGCTGATTTTCGGCAAAGGCGCGTACAGCCGCCGGCATCGTATCGGTAGGGACAAAGGCCGAGCTGATAAAGGGCAGAAAAATCAACGGATAGGAAAAGGCGCTTGCACCTTCCATCGTCTTGGCGGACAGTCCGGCAATGGCCGCGATCCAGGTCAGAGCCAGCGTAAACAGCACGAGGATGCCGGCAACCGCAAGCCACGACAGTATCCCTGCCGACGAGCGGAAGCCCATCATGAGCGCGACGAGAATGATGATGATAATAGTCATGACGTTGGATACCACCGAGGTCAGCACATGCCCCCACAGCAAGGCGGAACGTTCGATCGGCATCGAGCGGAACCGCTCGATGATGCCCCGCTGCTTATCCATGAACAGGCGGTAAGCCACATAGGCCACTCCGGTGGCGATAGCCATAAGCAATATGCCAGGCAACAGATAATTTACATAGTTGTCCGTACCGGTCTCGATCGCGCCGCCGAACACATAGACGAAGAGCAGCATCATGGCGATCGGAGTGATGCAGACGGTGAAGATCGTGTCCATGCTGCGGAAAATATGACGCATGGAGCGTCCGATCATCACGCTCACGTCGCTGAAAAAATAAGTTTTTTCCGTTTCCATCAGATGGCCTCCTTCTTGCCGATGATGGCGAGGAATATTTCCTCCAAGGTCGGCTGTTTTTCAACGTACTCCACCTCCGTCTTCGGGAACAGCTGTTTCAGTTCCGCGAGCGTGCCGCTGGCGATGATCCTGCCCTCGTGCAGAATGGCCATTCGGTCCGCAAGCTGCTCGGCTTCCTCTAAATACTGAGTGGTCAGGAATACCGTCGTTCCGCCGTCGGCAAGCTCTTTTACAATCTTCCAAACCTCGATGCGCGCCTCGGGGTCAAGGCCGGTTGTCGGCTCGTCGAGGAAAATGATCCGCGGTTTGCCCACAAGGCTCAAGGCGATGTCCAGCCTGCGGCGCATGCCGCCCGAATAAGTGGACGGCTTGCGGTCCGCCGCGTCCATTAAGCCGAAACGGTTCAGCAAATCGTCCGCAATTTGACTTGGATGATCCAGATGGCGCAGCTTGGCAATCAGGATCACATTTTCCCGTCCGGTCAATATCTCGTCAACGGCGGCAAATTGCCCGGTAAGACTGATCGCATGCCGCACATGCTGAGGTTTTGACGCGACGTCGAATCCGTTTACGGTGGCGATGCCTCCGTCCTGCCGTTGAAGCGTAGTAAGGATATTGACAATGGTCGTTTTGCCCGCGCCGTTGGAGCCAAGCAAGGCGAATATCTCCCCGCGCTTCACTTCCAGATCGACGCCCTTCAGGACTTCCCTGTCCTTGAAGGACATGCGCAGACCCTTCACTTCAATTGCTTTTCCCATCCCGATCCCCCCCGTTTATTTTTGTTTTCGGCCATTTTTTTCATCGCCTTGTTGACCTCTAGAGCAACAGATTCTTGATAGATGTCCGCGTACGTTTTAGAACCCTTGATCAATTCGTCGCAGAATGCCGCTACATCCCGGCCTGTCACCTCAAGCACGCCTTTCCCCAAGGCGGCCCCCTCTTCAAACAGGTCGACAATCCCCGAGAGCAAACCCGTCCCCTCGGTCAGCTCGATCGGGCCGACCTTGAAGTAATAGTTTTCAATCTCTTTGTATACAATCTGATAATCCGGCGGGAGCGCTTTGACACGCGCCTTATGCGCACGCCACTCTTTTTTGCCTTTGATGATGTCTTGTATGCTCATAATCATCCCCCTAATTTGCCTATTTTTTTTGCGACAGCAGCATTGAGCTGCTCGCGCCACTTGTCTTGATGGGACTTCGCTCCTTCTTCGCCGGCCAGCGCCGAACAGAAGCCTTTGATATCGTCGCCCAAAACCTCCTGGACACTTTGACCGTTTCCCGCCGTTTCTTCGAGCAAGCCGAGCACACCGTCAAAAATGGGCATGAGGTTGCGGCCGGTGAAATCTGAATTTGGCCAAAGATAAGCATTGATTTGCTCCCATGCCTCTTGATAATCAGCCGGCAGCTTTTTAACACGCGATTCAAAAGCCTTCATTTCTTTCGTCATGTCGCTGCCCGTGATTTTTTCCCAAAAGTTCATTGTTTGTTCTCCTTCAACTCATTGATTTTTGAAGATACGAACTCCCATTTCTCCCAGAACTTCCGCAGCTCCTCGCGCCCGGCGTCGTTGATTGCGAAAAACTTCCGTGGCGGCCCCATGTCCGATGGCTTCTTGGTGATTTCCACCAGCTTGTTCTTCTCAAGCCGGATCAGGATGGTATACACCGTCCCCTCCACAACATCTGCAAATCCGAGGGCATTCAGCCGCCGCGTAATTTCGTACCCGTAGGTTTCCTGGCGGCTTATAATTTCAAGAACACAGCCCTCAAGCGCTCCTTTAAGCATTTCCGTCAAATTTTCCAGCATAATCACCCTTTGCTATTCAGTACGACTGGTATCAAGTGTCACTTACTACCACTACAAAGTATCACGAAGTAGCAAGAATGTCAACGGCCTTTGAGCAAAAATCTCAACTGTCTCGGCTATGCCGTACAGCCTCTCCAATATTTAATATGGCTATCGATCCCTCCCCCTGCCAGCAGCCCACTCCCTAGAGGAGATGTCCTTCATAGGATAGTAAGGGTTCAAGCAATGCCATCATAGGAGCAGATGGAGCTGGGCATAAGTGAGATCCAAAACGAAACTTACCGGACAAGTGATCTTTAAGGGCGATCCCGGGTACGAGGTAGCGCGTAAAAATTGAGATCCCCATACAGACCGATTTCCTAAAGTGTTTGTTTTTACGAAAAGAACGCAGGATGTGGCTAATGCCATCAAATGGGCCAACGAAAACAAGGTTCCCATCCGTCCGAGAGCCGGAAGGCACTCCTTGGAGGTCAATCTCTCGCAAGTCAACGGCGGTATTGTCATCGATGTAAGCAAAATGAGGAAGATTCGCTCGATAAAAAATAGAGCAGCGTGATTGTAGGATCAGGCAATACAGTGGGGAGAATCGCTAAAACGCTTGCGCCGCTAGGCTATATCGCTCCATTTGGAGACAGTCCGACGGTGGGGATTGGCGGAATCACACTCGGCGGAGGAATAGGACCTTTGCAGCGGACTGTCGGCCTCGTCAGAGACAATCTGATCGGGCTTGAAATGGTGGACGCAAAGGGCAGGGTCATCCGCGCCAACAAAAAGCGCAATTCCGATCTCCTGTGGGCTTCCAAAGGCGGCGGCGGCGGAAACTTCGGCGTATACACCAGGTACAAATTCAAAGTCCATTCCGCACCGGAGAAGGCTACGGTATATCGCATCACCAGTTCTCCAGCGGCTTCGGCCGGCATCCTTTCCCGGATAAAGCGATCATGTCCATGCGGAAGTTTTTGGAGCAGGTTGAGGGGCAATTCGCAGGATTTTTCTTTCTCAATTGGGGTGGAGCCGCAATTCGCGTAGCTCCTAGATCTACGGCGTTCTACTGGCGGAAAGCGAAGTTTTAGGTCGAGTGGAACAGCTCCTGGGTCAAAAAGTCCGATGCGGCCAAAAATATTGCTCTGGCAAAGCATTCCGCCGGCAGGCAGAACATAAGCCATAAGGCAAGTCTGGCAACCGACAGAAAGCAATGAGCATCCTTTTCCCTGCGCCCCATCTTAAATTCAAGACAGGGCTTTTTTTACTGAGCCGTTAATATCAGCGGTCCGTCCGAAGTGATGGCGATCGTATGCTCATATTGCGCCGACAGCTTGCCGTCGGCCGTCCTCGCCGTCCACTGGTCGTCATCGATGGCGATGCGGAACGTGCCTTCGTTGACCATCGGCTCAATCGTAAACACCATGCCTTCCTTCAACCGAATGCCTTTGCCGGCTACGCCGATATGCTCGTAATTCGGCTCCTCGTGCAGGCTGCGCCCGATTCCGTGCGCCAGAAGATCGCGTACGAGCGAATACCCGTTCGACTCCGCATGCTGCTGGATCGCCGACGTGATGTCGCCGAGCCGGCCTCCGGGGAGAGCCCGGGCGATTCCCAACTCCAAGCATTCCTTCGCCACCTTCATCAACCTGCTCGCCTCCGGCCGCACAGTGCCCACCGCATAACACCAGCAAGAATCGCCGAACCATCCGCCGTATTCCACGACGATGTCGAGCTTCAGCAAGTCCCCGTCCTTAAGCGCCCGCTTCGAAGGGATGCCGTGGGCTACGACATCGTTGAGCGAAGTGCAGGTTTCGGCGGGAAAACCGTTGTAGCCTTTCGTGAACTGCTTGCCGCCAAGCTTGGTCATATGCCGGGCAACAAAGTCATTGATTTCGCGTGTGGTGATTCCAGGCTCAATTATTTTAGCCGCCTCGCGGTGGCAGTCCGCAACGATTTGGCCCGCTGTCTTCATTTCTTCGATTTCCCTAGGCGACTTTATCACGATCATCCGGGCTCATTCCCTCCCTATCCAGCCTATAAGTTTAAAAACCTGACGATATCTCTCGCTTCTTCGCCAAGTTTGCCGCGGCGAAGCGAAAGAGAGGCGCAGCCGACCAAGGCGGACAGCAGCATCTCCGCGCGATGCAGGCGGTATGGCGGCTCCGCTGCAGCACCGCCGGAAGCGGCTGCCCCGTCCGTTTCAAGCCCGCTGTCCATAAGCGCGGCGAGCGGTACGAGCACATCGCGTCGGAAGGCGGCCGCGAGCGCGGCCGAGCGCGCATCGGGCAGCGCGGTAAATTCCTCGCCGGCCTGCTTATACAGCAGGTACAAGGCCCGGTCCTCAGCCCAAAGCTGCAGCAGCCGCATTCCGGCAGCGGCGACGGGGCCAAGCTCCTCGGCAGCGGCCGCTTCGCGGCTTCTGCTTTTGGAGCCCGCGGCAGCATGGCTGCCGGTGTCCACCTCAGCTATGCTCAGATGTCTTGCCCCCGGCGCCTCCCCAGAAGCTGAAGCGCGCGCTTCCAGCGGGATCTTCAGCATGGCTTCCGGCCGGTTCTCCAATGGAGCCTCCACTGAGCCGTCGAGCCATCCCGCCGCGCGTTCCATCGCGTCCCAGAGCAGGTCATGGAGCAGATCCCCCTTATTGGTGTAATAATGGTATACCGTGCCGTAGCCGAGTCCCGCTTGCTGAGCCACATCCCGGATTTCCAACAGGGGTCCTTTCGTCAAAAAAACGTCGGCAGCGGCTTTCCTTATTTGCGTCAGACGACGCAGCCGAATTTCTTCGTTCTGTTCCTTCGTGCGTGGAGTCATCTCGTCCGTTCCCCTCTTTTATTTTTGACCTGCTGTAATGTCAATATAAAACAACGGCTTGCATATATCAAGAGATCCGCCTTATTGCTGTTGCCCTAGGAGCGGATTCCGCTATAATCCCACCGGACAAGCCTAAGCCCGGTACTACGAAAAAGGCCTAAGCTGTCGTGCAGCCTAACTCCATCGTTTCGAACGGCCTGGCCTGTCAGCTGCATAAGGCCATCTCAACCGTGAATAGCGGCCAGCCTAGCAGTCGTAGGCATGATCGTCAATCACCTGGAAAGCCTTCAAATCTCGGTTTGGATTAAAATCAAAAAGAGCTCTCCGCTTAGGTTTTCTAAGCAAGAGAGCGTGATGGCTGTCCTTCATCCTTAAACAGCTTGGTCAGGCCGGGAGCGAACTTGACCTGCGGCTTCTCGCCTCGTGCGCCGAGACGAGCAGCAGCGAGGCGCCGAGGGCGGCGCAGAACAGATACATCGCCGAATAAGAGGTCAGATCCGCGACCGGACCCATGGCGATTGCACCTAGAGAGACGCCAAGATCGGCCATGGCGATGAACAGCCCCATGAGAATGTTGCGGCTGTCCTTCGGCAGGATGAAGCTCAAATACGTTGTGAGCGTCGGATATACCATCGCCTGCGCGATGCCCATCAGGAACGCGCCTGCGTAAAATAGCGCGCCGCCCCCGTAAGCCGCCAGGCCGACGCAAAGCGCCGCAGCCGCCAGACTGAGCAGGATCAGGCGCATGAACGCGGGATGCCACTCTCCATCGGACGGTATCCGCTTGCGCAGCCAGAAGCGGGCGGCGACCACCGTGCCGGCCTGCAGCATGAGGTACACGGCGGCGCTGGCGCCGCTCACCTTCGCCGCATACAGCGGGATGAAGGTCGTCGCCGCGCCGAATATGACCGACGCCCCGAGCATGAGCAGGCTGCAGCGAAGCAGATGGGGATGTCGAACCAGCTCTCCGAACCATCGCAGCATGCCAGCTCCCTCGCCGGGCTTTCCGTCCTTCGTCTCTGGCTTCGCCTCCTGTGCGGCCGATTCTCCAACGCGGGCGGTGAAGCCGACCGCACCCGTGAGCACGCCCAGACCGATCAGCACGATGGCGAGCAGAGCCGGATTGTCCGCCTCCCACAAGCCGATCGCCAGCAGCGGACCGACGATGCCGGGCATCGTGGCGCAGAGCGAGTACATGGAAATGCCTTGGGACCGCTCCCCTTCCGGAAGAGCGTCGATCAGTCCTAGCTGGAGCGCCATGGAAAAGAAGGCCGTGCAGACGCCTTGAAGGACGCGGGCGGCGAAATATCCCTCCAGGCCCGTGAATGCGTACAGGGCGAGCGCGAGCGCATTGAGCGCCAGGATGGCCCGGAGCACGGTGATCGGACCTTGCTTGCGGATGATGTGCCCGGCCCATGGACGAAGCAGCATCGTCGTGGACAGATAGGCGCCCATGACGATGCCGATCACCGCATTGCTGGCGCCAAGCGAGCCTCCCTTGAGCGGAATGATGACATTCAGGATGGCATTGGCGCAAAAATAAAGCGCCGTCAGCAGATAAAGCCGCATGAACGGCCAGGACAACGCCCCGTTCATTCCCTCTCCTCCTTTGTTATGGCCGCATGCTGTCGCGGAACTAGCGCATGGCCGAGCCGGAACTTATCGAGCAGCTCGCGCGCGTATGGGGTTCTCAGCTCGCCGAGCCGTTCCGTCTCGATTGTCTCGATGATGCGTCCTTCATGCAGCACGGCGATCCGATCGCACAGGTAAGCCGCAGCCTCCAGATCATGCGTGATGAACAGATAGCCGGTTCCGTAGATGCCGCGAGCCTCCCGCAGCAGCTCCAGCACCTGCACCTGCACGGGCGCATCCAGCGAGCTGACCGCTTCGTCGAGCACAATCCAGCGGGCTCCGGTCAGCAGCGCCCGCGCCAGGCAGATCCGCTGCGCCTGGCCGCCCGACAGCTCATGGGGATAACGCTCCAGATAAGTGACATCCAATCCGACCTGCTCCAGCGCGGTCTCCAGCTTGCGGCTGCTTTCCCGCTTGGAATCGCCTGAGCGCCGGCTTCCTCCCAGCGCCTCCTGCAGCGCCTGGCGGACCGTGAAGAACGGGTGGATCGACGAGCGGTAGTCTTGAAACACAGCGCTAACCGCGCCTCGGCGCGACCGGCGTCCCAGCTCCTCTCCGTCGATCCGGACCGAGCCTGCGTCCGGTTGCTCCAATCCGAGAATGAGGCGTCCGAGCGTCGACTTGCCGCTGCCGCTCGCTCCGATGATGCCGACACATTCACCCGGCCGGCACTCAAGCGACACCTCCTTCAGCACCAAATGCCTGCCTGGACCTCGCCAACCGTTACTGGAGTACGACTTGGCGATCTTTTCAACGCTCAGCATGTGTTCGTCCTCCCAGCGCTTGAGCGAAGCGGCCGCTCAAGGCATGCTTCGACTCCACGAGATAGCGGGTATAGGCATGCCTCGGCGAAGTCAGCAGCTCTGCGGCCGTCCCCCGCTCCACCGTCATGCCGCCGCGCAGGACAAGCACCTCGTCGGCAATCCGCTCGACGGCGGACAAATCATGCGAGATCAGGATCATGGAGCAACCGGCCTGCCTGCGCAGCGAAATCAGCTGGCCGATGGCTTCCTGGCGGGAGGCCGCATCCAGCGCGGTCGTCGGCTCATCGGCGATAACGAGCTCCGGCTGGAGCACGAGCGTCAGCGCGATCATGAGCCGCTGCAGCATGCCGCCGGACAGCTCATGCGGATATCGATTCAGCACCGCCGTTGGACTTTGCAGCAGCAGCAGCTCCATCGCCTCCGACAACCGCTCTCTGCTCTGCTCGCGGCTCCACCCGAAATGAGCCTTCAGCACCGAATGCAGCTGCTTGCCAAGCCTCAGTCCTGGATCGAAAGCACGCATGCCGTTCTGCAGAATCATGCCGATCTGCGCACCCCGCAGCCCGCGGATCCGGTCGTCGGACAGCTCCGTCAGCTCCGTGCCCTTGAACCGGATGCTGCCGCTCTGCCGCAGCGCCGGACCGTTCAGCCTCATGATCGCCTTGCAGACGATCGACTTGCCGCTGCCGCTTTCCCCGACGATCGCCAGGCAGCTTTTTTCCTTCACACAGAAGGACAGCTCCGGCACAATCGCCGCGCCGGATCCGGCATGTGCGATACTGAGCCGGCTCACCTCCAGCACATCCATGTTCATGCGACCTCCCTTCCGATCAGAGCCGCCTCGGCCCTTTCCGGCTGATGGCGCTTGGACGAGCCCGCTTGCGGATCGACAGCCTGCTGCATCGCATCGGACAGGAAATTAACCGCCGAAACGGCAAGGACAATCATCAGCCCCGGCGCCAGCATGAGCTCCGGCCGCGAAAACATCGACTGCCTCGCTTCGCTCAGCATCATTCCCCACTCCGCTTGAGGGGCCTGGATGCCGAGGCCGAGGAAGGAAAGCCCCGACACCTGAAGCAGCGTCGAGCCGAAGGAGCTGCTCGCGACGACAGCCAGCTCGGGCACGCAGACCGGCAGGATATGGCGGAACAGAATCGCCAGCGATCCGGTGTCTAGCGTCCGGGCGAAGCGCACATAGTCGGCATCTGCGATCTGGCGAACGGATGAGCGTACGATCCGCGCGAACCAGGCCCATTTCATCAGAATGAACGCCAGCAGGATGTTCTGCAGCCCGACGCCGAGCACGCCGATTACCGCGAGCGTCATGACATAGCCGGGGAAACGAGAGCATCACATCGCACAACCGCATGAGCAGCGCGTCCGTCCGGCCGCCGGCGTAGCCTGCCGCCATGCCGACTGCCGCGCCGATCAGAACGGAGGCGAGTACGGCAGCAAGCACGAGCAGCACGCTCGGACGGATGCCGTATAGAATCCGGGACAGCACGCAGCGGCCGAGCTGATCGTTGCCGAGCGGGTAATGGAGCGACCACGGGCCATAACGCAGCGCCATGTTCACCTCATCCGGCGGATGGGGCGCCAGCCACGGAGCCAGCATGCCGGCAGCGGCGATCGCCGCCAGCACTGCAAGCGACAGCAGCGCCAGCCGGTCCGACAAGAGCCGTGAAATTCGTTTCATTTAGAGGTCCTTTCTCAATCGGGGATTCAGAAGCCCGCTTAGGACTTCCGATACGGCGTTGAACACGACAAACGATGAAGCCAGCAGCAGCACGAACGCCTGGATGACGGGATAATCGCGGCCGAGTATCGCCTTGACGCTCAGCGTGCCGAGACCCGGCCAAGCGAATACGTTTTCCACGACGACCGTGCTGCCGAGCAGGATCGGGACCGCCATGCCGAACATCGGCACAGCCACCTGCAGCGAATTGGCCAACACACGCCTTGTAATGGCCCTCTCCGTCAAGCCGTTGGCGCGTCCGTACAGGACGTAATCCTCGTTGCGCCCGGCAATCATCGAGCTGCGGATGACGCGGAAGTAGACACCTGCATAACCTACTGCGAGCACAGCGGTCGGCAGCACGAAGCTGGCGGCCGAGTCCATGCCGCTAGTCGGCAGCAGATCCAGCTTGACCGAGAACAGCCAGACGAGCCAGGCAGCCAGCCAGTACGGAGGCATCGCGGTCAGCATAAAGCAGAACTCCGCTTAACAGAATAAATCCGCCTGCAAAAATCCTTTTCACTCTTTCCACAACCTTTCCAACTAGAATCCCGCAGGCACAATCGACCGCAGGTGAATGAAGCCAAACCTCATTCGAACCTAAGACCGGAATGTGAGTGGGCCGGATCCTTTATGCTTACTCCGCTGCTCTCTCCGTCCAAGATGCTCGTACATAACCTATTTTCATTCCCAGGCGCTCCATATTTTTATGGCTTTGGGATTGAAATGAGCACTGGCTGATGATTAGCTTGCAATCGTTCTTCACGGCTTCTTCTATCCGTCTCCTCAATAAGCTTTGATGCAAGCCCCGATTTCGGTACTGGGGCAACGTAGCTGCGAAGGTCAAGGATGCCTTTGTATCCTTGCTGTACATCACACCGGCCGCTGCCGGAACTTCATCGAGGCACGCGATAAAAAATTTCCATCCCGGTCGATGGTACAAAACCTTATTATTCTCCAAGACATAGGGGATGCCCTCATCGGATAATCCTGTTCCCCGGCAATGAATCGCTGCATACAGCTCGAGCTGATCTTCTCTGCATTCTAACAAGGTGAAGCCATTGGAATATCCATCCGCATAGATTTGGGGTTCACTAACCATTGAAGTGTGAAAGCCGGATTGATAGAAGCCCCGATCAGATAATCGTCGAAGGAAGCTCTGATCCACCAACGAAGGAATCACTTCGAAACGAGGTGTTCGAGCTCTTGCTCTATAGAACTCGGTTATGGGCTCAATAACATCAATGTCTTCCGACCTCAATCCTTTAATGGTATTAAAAGCCGCCCAAGTCATGGTCTTGCTGTAAGAACAGACTGCATTTCCGAATCGCTGAATCTCGATTCCTTCCGGATTTCCGGGTCGAGCCTGAATGGCTGACATCCGATCCGTCATGTAATCAATCTCGGCATTTTCAATGTCCTTGATCTGTTCTATGGATGGCAAACTGAAAGACATAAGTCACCTCGGTATCAACTTTCTCTTACTCATCSTCTGGTTCTTCGTTTTCCTGCGCGAA
>NZ_CBRA020000067.1:0-12395 GCF_000469945.2 Paenibacillus sp. P22
GGGGGCGCCGGTCATCCTGCTGACGGCGACTCCCGGCAGGAATCTGCGGCGGCTCGCCCGAAGCGGCCGGCTGCCGCATGCCAAAGTACCGGTCCGCTACCATGGCCATGCGCTGCCGGTTCCCCAGCGTCTCGCCTGCCCGCCGGCAGCGCGTCTGATCGAAGCGGGGAGCCTCCCCCGCAGCCTGGCGAAGGCGATCCGGATTTCTCTGGCGAGGGATGCCCAGATTTTCGTATTCGTCAGCCGAATCCGGCAGGTGGAGCCCTTGGCTGCCCGTCTGGCCGCCTGGTTTCCCGGCACGGAGGTGGCGGGCACCCATTCCCAAGATCCCGAACGCGGTGACAAGGTGCTGCGCTTCCGCGAACGTGGCATCCGGCTGCTGGTCACCACGACTATTCTCGAGAGGGGAGTGACGGTTCCTAAGAGCGACGTTTTCGTCCTGGACGCCAATGACCGCATTTTCGGAGAAGCATCGCTGGTGCAGATCGCAGGCAGAGCGGGCAGATCGTCGGATGACCCCGGAGGAAGGGTATACTTCGCGGCGCCGGAATACACGGGATCTCAGGCGGGCGCTATCCGTCAAATCCATGCCATGAACCGGCTGGCCGGCGGCGGAGCGCTCGGAGGGCCCGACTCGGCCTGCCAGCCGGAGCGGGGGGGCCGATGATGATGGCCAAGCACGACCGTCCCGCGGCCGGGACCGCAGGGAGAACAGGTCCATTCCTGCCGGGAGGAGAGAAGCCGTCCTTTTCAGCCCCGCTGCTGCGCCGTCTTCTGGACCTTCTCTCGCCGGCACCGGCGCGCTGCATCATGTGCGGCAAGCCATACCGGCCGGGAGTCCCCAATTCCCAGGGCATCTATGCGACGAGCTCCCTGCCTCCGGATGCATTTCCGAGAGGCTGGCAGGATTCCCTATGCCGGCCATGCAAGGCAGGCATTCCCTGGATCCGAAAGACGGCCTGTCCGGTGTGCGGACGCCCGGAACAGTGCGGGGATTGCCGGAGACGGACTAACGGGGGGCTGCTCCGCAACCGGAGCTCCGTCCGCTATGATTCTTTCATGAAGGAGCTTCTCGCGAGATATAAATACAAAGGAGACGAGGCGCTGCTCCCCCTGCTCGGCGCCATGCTGCTGCCCGCTTATGAGCAGCTGGCCTCGGATACCCTCGGTATGAGGGCGGGCCAAGGCCTCTCACGCCCGGCATTTGATTTGATTGCGTATGTGCCGGTCAGCCCGGAACGTCTGCGCGAGCGGGGGTTCAATCAGGCGGAGCGGCTGGCGCATCGGCTCGGCATGCATGTCGGCTTGCCCGTAGCAGACCTGCTCCGGCGCCGGGAGGAACGTGGGAAGATGAGCTCCAAATCCCGGAGCGAGCGACTGCAAGCTTCCGAGTCCTTGTTCTCTGCCTCAGCGGAAGCGGAGACGCTTCTGCAGGCAGCCGCTCTAAACCGAGCTTCGTACCCGGGCGCTTCGCCCTCTTCCGTCGCGCCGCTGAGCCTTCTCATCGTGGATGATATTTATACGACGGGAGGGACGCTGGACGGCTGCGCCAACGCGCTGCATGCAGCTTCGCCTGTGCCGCTCGATATCCGTTCCCTTGCTTGGGCGCGGGCTTGAGAGCGTCCTATTTCTTTTCTTGTGCAATCGCTCCCCGCCCTCAAGAGGCGGCGGAGCTGTTTGGCATGTCTTCAGCGTCTGCCTGCGGAACGTTCCCAGGTCTTTTCGGCCTCTGCATTCTCTATACAAGGGTTCCTCATGCAATTCCCAATACATTCCTGCCATCCTGGACTCCAATGTGACGCTCTCTCCGCCGATAATAGAACTACACAGTCTGGTATCATGAAAGGGGCTTGGCCCATCCGATGAACAATCTCGACAATTGCCCGCGCTGCGGCAGGCTGTTCGCCAAAAACTTCCGCGATGTCTGCCCTCAGTGCATTCGGGAAATCGATCGCGAATACGAGCTCTGCTCCGACTATCTCCGCAAGAACCGGGGCACGGCCATCAACGAGCTGTCCGACATGACCGGCGTCAGCATCCGGCAGATCACGAAGTTCATCAAGGAAGGCCGTATTTCGCTAATCGATTCTCCTAATTTGAGTTATCCATGCGAATCCTGCGGAATTTTGATCCGCGAAGACCATATGTGCGAGTCCTGCCGGGCCCGCCTCAAGAACGACGTGCGTCGAATGAAGTCGGCTGAAGAGGAAGCGCTCCGCAGCACATCGGCCTTAAGGGCCTATCAGAGCAAGAATATAGGCAAAGATCGTACTTGAGTACGGGATGAAATTCTTGTTTATACGATAAATATAGGACTTGACAATTAGTCCGACCGCTCTATTCAGAAAGCTTTTGGGCAGGCCGATAATACGTGTAGAAGCCAAGGCCGATCAGAAAGCCCAATAACGAGGTGAATGGCAATGAAAATAAATGAAACCGGCAGGATCCTTCCTGTCAGCGCTTATCAGAAGACAGGCGCCGAGAACCGGGTGCAGGAAAGCGCCCGTCCCCGCAAGACCGACCAAGTGGAAATTTCCGAGGAGGCCAAGGAAATGCTAGCCAGCCGCCAGCCGGAAAGCGCCGAGCGCAAGCAGCGCATCCAGGAGCTGAAGAACGAAGTGGCTTCCGGCAATTACCGCGTAGACGCCCGCAAGATTGCCGACAAGCTATGGGATCATTTGAATTCTTGAGGAGCGAAGCATCATGCCGATAGAAGCGATTATCGATACGCTGGAGCAGCAGGATGCTCTTTATTCTCAGATGATCGAGCTCGCCGACCAAAAGACCCCCGCGCTCGTAAAGGGGGATCTGGATGCCCTGAATGCGCTCCTGATGAAAGAACGCAAGCTGGTGAAAGCGGCCGGCGAGCTGGAGGAGCGCAGGACGACGCAGGTGAACATCCATTTTTCCAAGCTGCAGCTCCGGCTTCGCAGCGGCAAGCTCGCCGACCTGATCCGGACGGTCAGCCAGCCGGAGGACAAGCAGAAGCTGACGGAGATCCAGCAGGAGCTGAGCGGCAAGCTGGAGCGGCTGAGAATGAAGAATGAGCATAACCAGCAGCTTTTGCGGCAGTCGCTTGAATTCATCGAGTTTTCCCTTGAGCTTGCCAGCGACCAGCCTCACGACGACTATACCTATATCCATCCGCAGGCAGGCCCGGGCGGTTACGCCAAGGCAGGCATGTTCGACAGAAAAGGCTAGAGGAGGACAGCCCTAATGGCTTCCACTTTTCACGGAATCGAAACGGCCAAGAGAAGCCTGTTCACGCAGCAGACGGCTCTCAACACGGTAGGCCACAACATATCCAACGCCAATACGGCAGGTTATACGCGCCAGCGCGTGAACATGTCGGCGGCGACGCCGATGGAGCCGTTCGGATTCTTTCATTCGACCGCTGCCGGACAGCTCGGCACCGGTGTCGAGGCTTCCACGATCACCCGTCTGCGCACGAGCTTCCTGGATGATCAATTCCGGGGCGAAACCCAGGCCCAGGGCAGCTGGCAGATCCAGGCGGAGACGCTGGACAAGCTGGAGAAGATCGTCAACGAACCGTCCGACACGGGACTGCGTACTCTGGTCGAGAAGTTCTGGTCCTCCTGGTCCGATCTCAGCAAGGATCCGGGCAACATCACGAATCGCCAGATCGTCAAGCAAAATGCGATCGCGCTGACCGACTCGTTCAACCAGCTGAGCAAGCAGCTGACCGATCTCAGCGGGGATCTGACGAACAGCGCGGATACGAAGGCCCAGCAGGCGACTTCCATCCTGTCCTCGATCGCAGATTTGAACGGCCAGATCAAGCGCATGGAAGGCATGGGCGACCAAGCCAACGACCTGCGGGACAAGCGGGATCTGCTCACCGACCAGCTCTCCAAGCTGGTCAACGTCAACGTGACCGAGACGGCCGATGGGTATTCCATCGCCATGGGCGGCGCCAACCTCGTTGCGGGAACCGTCAGCTCGGTGCTTACCGGAGCGGGGCTGGAGGCTTCCTATCAAGCGGGCGATCTCCAGGGCGGCGAGATTTTCGGCACGTTCAAGGCGCGCGACGCCAACGTCAAAGGGCTGCAGACGCAGCTGGACGTTTTGGCGAATACGCTGGCCAACGGGGAATTCCAGGTCACCGTACCGAAGGGCTCCGTCCTGCCGGGAACGACCGTCCCTCTGGCGGACGATACGGTCATGACCGTCAAAGGAATCAACGGCTTGCACAAGCTGGGGTATACGCTGGAGGATCCTGCGACGGCAGGGCTTGATTTCTTTACCTTCGATACGGCCGGCGGAGCGACAGGCATTACGGCAGCCAGCATCAGGCTGAATCCCGCCATCAATTCCGATCCGAACAAGATCGCCAGCTCCATGCGCACTTCCACGGACGCGGCTGGCGTCACCACCGTCGTCAAAGGCAACAATACGCTGGCGCTGCTGATGGGCGAGGCCAAGGACAAGGCGTTCACGATCGATCTGACCTCTTCCGGAGGCTCCGTATCCTCGGCGACGGTCGGCAGCTATTACAATTCCATTGTCGGCCTGCTCGGCGTCCAATCCCAGGAAGCGCAGAGGAAGTACAGCAATTCAACGGCGATGGTCGATCAGGCGGACAGCAGCAGGCAATCCGTCAGCGGCGTTTCCACCGATGAGGAAATGTCGGACATGATCAAATTCCAAAATGCATACAACGCAGCCGCCCGCTTCATGACCGCGATGGACGAGCTGCTCGAGAAGCTGATCAACGGCACCGGACAGGTCGGCCGCTGACGTTAAGGAGATGAACGGTTATGGCGCTTAGAGTGACCCAGGGCATGATGCATGCCCAGCTGATGAGCAACCTGAACACGAACCTGAGCAAAATGTCTACGCAGCAGGACCAGATTTCCACCGGCCGCAAAATCAACAAGGCTTCCGACGATCCCAACGGAATCACCTACGGGCTTCGCTACCGCAGCGATCTGGCGGGCAATGCCCAGTATCAGAGCAATGTCGCCTCCGCCCAATCCTGGCTGGACTTCAACGACACCCAGCTCGATCAGGCGACGCAGATTCTGCAGCGCGTGACCAGTCTTGCCACCCAGGCATCGACAGGGACGAACACGCAAGACTCGCTCGACGCCATCAACAAGGAAATCGCCGAGCTCAAAAACCAGATGACGGATATCGCCAACAGCAGCTTCAACGGCAAATACGTCTTCGCCGGCCAGCGCTTCGATCAAAAGCCTTTCCCGGCCGGAGCGGACGCCAAGGGAATCGCCGCCGACGGCGGAGACGTGACCTATGCGATCAGCGAATCGATCACGCTCAACGTGAACCTGAAAGCCTCCGACGTATTTGGAGCCGCAGACGCAGCCGGCACGACGGACAACGTCTTTTCCGTTTTCGACCGTCTTTCAGCCGCGCTTTCGACCTCGAACTACGGCGCCATCGGCGGCGAGCTCGATACCATCAAAACCCGGATGAACAAAATCATTTCGGCACGCGCGGAGAACGGCGCCCGGACGAATCGGGCGGAGCTGATGGACAACCGGCTGAAGGATATGAACATCAGCCTGACGGCCCTCCAGTCCAAAACCGAGGATGCCGACGTCGAGAAGCTGTTCCTGGATTCCACCGTCAGCCAGAACGTGTATCAGGCTTCCCTGTCGGTCGGCGCCAAGATCATCATGCCTTCTCTCGTCAACTTCCTGAACTAGGATGCGGCTGCCGCAGATCCAAATCCAGCAGCAGCCGATCAAGCTCGATATCCAGAGCCAGCGCGCGCAGGTCGATATCCGGCAGCGGAGAGCAGACGTCCAGATCGAGACGTCCAGGCCTCCGATGGAAGCTCAATCCTATCGGCCTGTGCTCAGCATCGACCAGACGGACACCTGGAACGCCATTACCGGCGGCAAGCCGGAGGCGTTCACGCAGCGCATCTATTCCCAGTCGGGCCAATATGCTCAGCAGCATTTGATTCGGACGATTCAGAAGTGGCGGCAGGTATCGGACTTATCCGCTAAGGAGAACCCGATTCCGGATATGGCGGCTGCGGAAGCATTCCGGGAGAGAAGCCCTCTTCCGGTGTACGGAGAGGCGTCCATCTTCAACACCCGGATTCAGATCGACGTCAGGCCGCCGGATATCGAAATCCAGCCTTGGAAGGTCAACATCGACGTCCAGACGCATAAGCCTGAAGTGGACTACCAGCCTGCCAAGGTGAACGTTACGGTGGCTCAATATCCGACGGTCACCATCATTCCTCCCCCGCAAGTGGAGCTGATGGCTTGAAGCTTGGCTGGACGAGTTAAAAGGACTTCGGGCACTCTGACCCAATTAACCTTTGCCAACGATTGCAAAAGAGCGATAAAATCGGAATAACGATTTTGTTGCTCTTTCTTTTTCTTGATGATTAACTTCTAATCTTTAATCTTCTTGTCTTGTTATTGATCTTTGATCCCTGATTAATAATCTCTTAATCTCTGATAATTTTGCTTTCTGATCTTGGATTTCTGATCTTGCTTTCTGATCTTGGCTTTCTGATCTTGATCTTTTAGAACTTCTTTTCCTCTTCTTCTTTTCCACAGATTAAGCCGACTATTGGGAGTGATTGAAATGCTGATAGAAACGACCCGTTTCGGGCAATTGGAGTTCCGGGATCACGAGGTGTATACATTCCCTCATGGCATTCCAGGTTTCGAAAACTATAAAAGCTTTACATTGATCGATGTGGAGGACAGCCCGTTCTACTATTTGCAATCCATCGAGGAAGGCAGCCTTGCTTTCGTCGCGGTCGATCCCTTTTCCTTTTATCCGGATTACGAGTTCAATCTTCCCGAGCAGACGGAGCAGGAGCTGGCAATCTCAGTTATTGAGGATGTTCGAGTGCTGAATATTGTTAGTATTCAAGGTTCGCTGGAAAAGGCCACGATCAACCTGGTGGCTCCCGTAATTTTGAACGCAGCTGCCCGCAAGGGAGTTCAGATCATTTTGGAGGGGACGGGGTATACGACAAGACATGGTCTGCAAGCTCCCGTCACAACCGCTGGAACGGAGGGAGAAGCCTGATGCTCGTACTCAGCCGCAAAAAGGGCGAGTCGATTCTGATCGGCCATGACATCGAGCTCAGCGTCCTGGAAGTGACCGCCGACGGGATCCGGCTCGGCATCTCCGCCCCCAAGGACGTCACGATCCTAAGGAAAGAGCTCTATGTCGCGATTGAAGATTCCAACCGCGAATCCGTTCAGCGCTCCGTTTCTATGGATGACTTGAAAGATCAGATTCAAGCGTTGAATTTATCTAGAAAGCTATAAACAATGACGCTTTCCTCCCCGATATATTCTTTAGAGCAGTTAAAGGGCGGCCGACCTGATAACTGCTTTACCACAAGGATGTGGGATATTCTTTATACTCAGGGAGGAATTGAATCATGATTATCAACCACAATATTTCCGCAGTCAACACGCACCGCAACATGGGCCTGAACCAAACGGCTGCCAGCAAAAACATGGAGAAGCTCTCCTCCGGCCTGCGCATCAACCGCGCTGCCGACGACGCTGCCGGCCTTTCCATTTCCGAGAACATGCGCGGCCAGATCCGCGGCCTCGAGCAAGCTCAGCGCAACACGCAAGACGGCATCTCCTTCGTGCAAACGGCTGAGGGCGCTCTGAACGAAGTATCCGCCATGCTGACGCGCATGAAGGAACTGAACATCCAAAAAGACAACGGCACGTACCAAACCGCTGACAAGGACAACATCGGCGAAGAAATGACGGCTCTGTCTTCCCAAATCAGCAACATCCTGACGAACACGACGTTCAACGGCAAGAGCATTACTGCCGGCGCCGGCATCGTTACGGATGACAAAGGCACGCTGATTACCATTGCCTCCGTGACGACGACCAGCTTCAGCGGTCTGACTTCCGGTTCCTCGCTTGCGAGCATCAACGATGCTATCTCCGCGGTAGCAACGGAACGCGGCAA
This sequence comes from Paenibacillus sp. P22, assembly GCF_000469945.2. NCBI lineage: Bacteria > Bacillati > Bacillota > Bacilli > Caryophanales > Paenibacillaceae > Paenibacillus > Paenibacillus sp. P22. Next base: position 7,954 of record NZ_CBRA020000067.1, read on the forward strand.
GCTGGGTGCGGTTCAAAACCGTCTGGAATACACGTCCAACAACTTGGGCACGACGACGGAAAACCTGACGGCTTCCGAGTCCCGCATCCGCGATACGGACATGGCGAAGGAAATGGTTGCTCTCACGAAGAACAACATCCTCCTTCAAGCTTCGCAATCGATGCTGGCTCAGGCCAACTCGGCTCCGCAAGGCGTACTGTCCCTGCTTCGTTAATCTTTTCTTATCTTACAGCCTTATCCGAGGACCTTGGATTTCATCCAAGGTCCTCCTTTTGTTTTTATAGAGGAATAGTGGTCAAGAACGGGTACGCTGGGCCCTGTCTGAAAAGCATTCATTCAACCGCACAATGAAAGATTTGAAAAATCAGATTCAAGCGTTGATTTTATCAAAAAAAGCTATAAACTATGACGCTTTCCTCCCCGATATATTCTTTAGAGCAGTTAAAGGGCGGCCGACCTGATAACTGCTTCACCACAAGGATGTGGGATATTCTTTATACTCAGGGAGGAAATGAATCATGATTATCAACCACAATATTTCCGCAGTCAACACGCACCGCAACATGGGCCTGAACCAAACGGCTGCCAGCAAAAACATGGAGAAACTCTCCTCCGGCCTGCGCATCAACCGCGCTGCCGACGACGCTGCCGGCCTTTCCATTTCCGAGAACATGCGCGGCCAGATCCGCGGCCTCGAGCAAGCTCAACGCAATACGCAAGACGGCATCTCCTTCGTGCAAACGGCTGAGGGCGCTCTGAACGAAGTTTCCGCCATGCTGACGCGCATGAAGGAACTGAAGATCCAAAAAGACAACGGCACGTACCAAACCGCCGACACGGCTAACATTGGCGAGGAAATGACGGCTCTGTCTTCCCAAATCAGCAACATCCTGACGAACACGACGTTCAACGGCAAGAGCATCACTGTCGGCGCCGGCATCGTTACGGATGACAAAGGCACGCTGATTACCATTGCCTCCATTGTGACGACCAGCTTTGGAGCACTGACTTCCGCTTCCACGCTGACGAACATCAACGATGCTATCTCCGCAGTAGCAACGGAACGCGGCAAGCTGGGTGCGGTTCAAAACCGTCTGGAATACACGTCCAACAACTTGGGCACGACGACGGAAAACCTGACGGCTTCCGAGTCCCGCATCCGCGATACGGACATGGCGAAGGAAATGGTTGCTCTCACGAAGAACAACATCCTCCTTCAAGCTTCGCAATCGATGCTGGCTCAAGCCAACTCGGCTCCGCAAGGCGTACTGTCCCTGCTCCGTTAATCTTTCCTTATCCAACCGCATTACCCGAGGACCTTGGATTTCATCTAAGGTCCTTTTATTTTTATAGAGCGAGGAATGGAATGGCATGGAGAAGCGATTGGCATTGGTTATGATCGTCAAGAACGGGGAGGCAACGCTGGGCCGCTGTCTGGAAAGCATTCGCTCTCATGTCGATGAGATCATTATCGTAGATACCGGCTCGACGGACCGAACCAAGCAGATCGCGCAGGTCTTCGGAGCGAAGGTTTTCAATTTCCATTGGAGAGACCATTTTGCGGAAGCCCGGAACTACGCGCTGGCTCGGTCGTCTGCCGAATGGAATTTGATTCTGGATGCGGATGAGTACGTGATATCTGCAGATTGGGAAGAGATCAGATTATTCATGGAGAATAACGGACAGATAGGGCGCATCCGAATCGACAGCGATTTCGTGAATGGCGAAGGGGATAACAGCCAAGCCGGCGGCTGGGTGTCCAGACTGCTTCCCGGAGACGTTCGATATGCCGGCAGAATTCATGAGCAGGCCCAATCCGATGCGCCCCGCCGCAACATTCCTCTTCTCGTAAACCATGACGGATACAAAGGGGCGGATAAATCGACAAGAAACATCCCCCTGCTGCTCATGGAATATGAATCGGAGGGAACAAGCAAATCCTATTATGCTTATCAATTGGGCAAGGAGTATTACGGCATCAAAAATTATGCTGAGGCATCCCGATATTTGGAGGAGTCTCTGGGACGGCTTCATGGCCGGGAACCATATGCTCCAAATGTAGTCGTGCATTACTTGTACGCCCTTATAGGTCTTGGAGACTTGGACCGGGGAATGGAATTGGTCAATCAGTCCCATGAATACACGAGCCGATTTCCCGATTATTACTTTGCATGCGGAATTTTTTATATGGACTACATTATGGCGGAGCCTTCCACTCGTGCGCACCTGCTGCCCAAAATCGAACATTCCTACTTGACGGCAATAGCCATAGGCGACAGCGATCGTTATGACAGCGTCAAGGGGACAGGTACGGATGCGGCGCAGTTCAACCTGGGCTTATATTATGAATTGTCGGGACAAGCCGACAAAGCTGCGGAGGCCTACCGCGAGAGCGCCCGTCATGGCAATAAAAAGGCGCAAGCGAGACTCGATGGCCTGAGCCAGTGAAAACTCTCACAACTTCTTGCGATTAAACCGATAAAAACTATAGTCAAACAATCGGAGGGAACGTCGATGTCCATGAACGTATCCAATCTTTCGTCCATGAACACCAAGCAGCTGTCATCGCTTCCGGCCATGCCGGCAGAGGCTGCAAGACCCGGAATCAGCAAGACCCAAGTCATTAATACGACAGACGCGCTCAGGCTCGCAGAGCTTAGAGGCGCCCACCCGAGCATCTCGGACGAGCAGAAGATCAAGGCGGTGGACCGGGCCATCAAAGCGATGGAGGGTCCTCACACGACCGTGGAATTTTCTGTCCACAAGGAAACGAATGCCATCATGATCAAAGTCATCAATAAAGAAACGAATGAGATTATCCGGGAAGTTCCTCCCGAAAAAACATTGGACGTCGCGGCCAAGCTGATGGAAGTAGCCGGACTGTTGGTCGACCACCGAATCTAAACCTAGCCGTCAAAGGGGGAATCAATCATGACCAGCATGCGCATATCCGGATTCAATTCCGGACTTGATATTGATGCGATGGTAAAGCAGATGATGAAGGCGGAGCGAGCCAAGCTCGACAAGCTCAAGCAAAGCCAGACGTCTATTACATGGCAGCAGGAGCAGTACAGGGATATCAGCACCTCTCTGGTGGATTTCCGAAACAATAAGCTCTCCAAGTACAATACGCTGAATTCTCTCAGCGCCAAAGTCTCCGAGGTGACCGGCAATACAGCTGCCGTGTCCGTAACGTCCACCAGCAGCGGAGCTTCCGGCTCCTTAAGCGTAACGGTTCAAAACCTGGCGACCTCTGCTTCTCTTTTGGGGCAGACAGGGGCGGCTTCCGTCAAGGCGGATACGAAAATGAGCGATCTGAATGATTCCGGTTCCACTAGCAATGAAATCAGCATCACTTCGGGCGGGAAAGAGTATAAATTCACTTTTCAGCCGGATGAGCTCGTCAGCGATGTCGTGGCTCGAATCAATTCCAATAAAGAATTGAATGCGACGCTCATGATCGGATCCGGAGGGGAGCTGTCCATCCGGAGCAATGCGACCGGCAAAAACGAGCTGACTATCGATGCGCCAAGCATATTGAAAAAAGACGGTATTCTCAAGCCTTCAAATGGCTTGGACGCAACCTACACGGTTAACGGCATCTCCATGAAATCAGCGAGCAACTATGTCAGCGTAAACGGGTTCAACCTTCAACTGAAGGCGGAGACGGGAAGCGCCGGTGCGAGCACCGTGTCCTCGAAGCTGGACACCGACTCCATCGTCAATACGATCAAGTCATTCATAAGCGACTACAACTCGCTGCTCGATCAGGTCAATACCAAGCTAAATGAACAACGGTACCGGACTTATTCCCCTCTGACAGAGGAGCAAAAGGCGGACATGAAAGAGAGCGAAGTCACTCTCTGGGAATCCAAAGCCAAGAGCGGCTTGCTCAAAAACGATTCCATCCTGAGTTCCATGGTTACGGATATGAGAACCGCGCTTGTATCTACCGTAACGACCGGAACGGGCGACGATGCCATTAAAACGGTTCAATCCCTCGGCATCGTGACGGGACAATGGTCAGAGTACGGCAAGCTCAAAATTCAAGACGAGCAGCAGCTTAGAGCCGCAATCGAAAAAAATCCGGAGCAGGTCATAGCTTTGTTTACCAGCAAGGATCCCAGTCCTTTGCCGGATACCGATCCCAACAGGCTGTCCAAATCCGTCGATCCCAAATGGGGGATTTTCGAACGGTTGAGCAGCACGGTGATGAAATCTCTCCAGCAGTTGACGGAAAAGGCGGGAACCTCGTCATACAGCACGGACAAAAATGGAACCTTCATGGCCAATTCGATGCTGGGCGAACAGCTTCGGACTCTCGATACCCGAATCAGCGATATGAACCGATTGCTGACGAATAAGGAAAACCGATATTACAAACAATTTACCGCGATGGAAACGGCGATCAACCGCTATAGTTCCCAGTCGGGAGCCTTTGG